>NZ_JAHHPS010000081.1:0-1158 GCF_024606275.1 Endozoicomonas sp. SESOKO4
GGCTTCCTTCAAGCAGGGCTTCAAGGGTTAACTCTTCTTTGACAGGGGACAAGACAATCTTGTTGTCCTCAATGGACAGGTTCAGCTTTGACCCTACTGTTATCCCCAAGGTTTTCAGTACGGCTTTGGGTATACTGACGATACTGGCTCCACCGGACTTCCTGACAGCTATGGACGACATAATGCTTTCCTCCTGATATTTTACCCAAGTATAACCATGATTAAGTTTTACTCAAGTATAATTTTATACATCCCTGAAAAGCCGACTCTACAGCGTGAGATAGGTATGGGTTCCATGACTACTCAGTTAACAACACTGACAATTGATAGAAAAAGCCGGGTTCAAAAGAAAATGAGTGTTATTTTTTCAAAATACTCTCAGGAGCTTGAGTCGATTTTAATTGGTTGACTCCAAAAGCTGTCGTTCTCTATCATCCCGGGATGAGATTCTTAATCAAAGGTTTTACTCATTGGCGACTCTTTGGTATGAGGACAGGCAAATTAAAGTACTCAGACATATTGCCTGGCATTTAGTATTTTAATTCAAAGTCAGGCTGATAAAAAAGTGTTTTATTACAACTCTGCTGGCAGACTGTCCCAACCGGGTCAGGCTTTTTACGAGCAAAATAGATGCATGGTAACGATAGCCATGAAACTACTTAGAATTATTGGTCATATCTCCCAACTCTATTGACCCCTGATCCACATACCCCAGATTTTTAAACGTAAATTTCATTGCCCTTCGCTCAAAGGATATTCACAGTAATGAGTGTGCTGAACTTTCTCAAACCTCAATATTACACAATTATCGCTACCAGTAGACAAGTGAGGTAGTGCCGTTTCAAAAATAAGTCCCCAAACCCTGAAAACAGTACTTGCGCACCCCATTTTCATTGATGACAATGCACAAATAGCTGGTAAGGTATTGAAACAACCTTCCAGCTTGAGGGAGTTCATTTATAAAATCCAGGATGCAGTGTTCAAGAGGCCCACACCGTCAATGACGACCGTTTCTTCCGCCGACCGCTTAGGCTTTACCATTTTCATGGCAGCCGCTGTTCATGCCGTGATTGTGCTCGGTCTGTCTTTTGGTCTTGAGGACAAGGCTCCACCTCCAAAAACGCTGGAAGTCGCCCTTGCAACTTATAAGAGCCAGGA
>NZ_JAHHPS010000082.1:0-1077 GCF_024606275.1 Endozoicomonas sp. SESOKO4
GTTTAATTCGGGTATAATTTTTGGGATATAATGAAGGGTATGTTGTTTCGTTGCTTTATCTAAATCTGTTCTTTGATTATATTTTGGTTTTGGATGATTAGGTAAACTATTAATAAACATATAATTATTGACCCAATTACTACCGTACTGCGTATAGAGTATTTCAGCAATGGCATTACGAATCGTGACTTCACAAATATGTAATGGAAACAAAAATGCCCCCGAAATTTGAGCATTCCAAAGCTACAATTCAACGGCTTGCTCTCTTGTTTTGGTCTTATTTTCATAAGTTTACATTCTTTCAAAAGAAAGCGTTTGGAAAATTTGATTAAGCTGTGTTGAATTCATTTAATAAAATCCGTATAATACGTACTATGTGAGCTAGAGGATACGTGAGCGAAAGCTTCCACCTTTAGCATAGTAAAACACCTGTCATTTTGGCAGGTGTTTTGCTTTTTAGGCTAAATCACCTTACTAAAGCGATTGCCTTCTTTACTCGCCAAATAAGTATCAAACACCATCGCCACATTGCGTCCCAAAAGCCGCCCTTTTGGTAGCACCCGAATGCCTTTAGCATCCATATCAACGAGTTTATCCGCCTGCATCTCACCCAGTTGGCGGATTTCATCAATAAAATAGGTCATCGGGTCAATGCTAAAGCGCGCATTCACATCTTTAAAATCAATATAATCATGGCATAGCAGATTCATAATCACATAACGGCGCAGCAAATCAGGCAAGCGCGCAGAAATCACCTTCACCGCAGGCAATTTTCCTGCATTGATGAGATTTTGGTAATCGCTTAAATCCGTTGGATTTTGCAAAATATGCAGACCGATTTGGCTAATCGACGACACCCCAAATCCCAGCAAATCACAATTACCATGCGTGGTATACCCTTGAAAATTGCGGTGTAATTTGCCCTCACGTTGCGCAATCGCCAGCTCATCATCAGGCTTGGCAAAGTGGTCAATGCCGATATATTGATAGCCTGCATCAGTCAGTGCATGGATGGTATTACCACTGTCTCTTATACACATCTCCGAGCCCACGAGACCTCTCTACATCTCGTATGCC
>NZ_JAHHPS010000083.1:0-1575 GCF_024606275.1 Endozoicomonas sp. SESOKO4
GTAGTGGGCCAGCAGATCTACTACCTTTTATTCAGTCAGCATTCCGGCAACCTGTATTACCTGAGCACCGACGTAAATCGCCCTGCGGGCATCCAGCGGCTGAGCTCCGGTTTGCAGGTGATCCGCCCGGCGGGCGAGCAGCGGACGGTGGCAGAGATGGCCAGCCACCGGGTCTTTTCCCGTGTGCAGGCGCACTCCGGCAGTCTCCTGGCCGATACCCACAGTGGCTTCCAGCTGTGGATACCGGACGAGGCCTGGGACAACACCCGGGTGGTCAGCGAAAACCTGCCGATGGAAACAGAACCCTTTGCACACTGGCAACTCAAGGCCACCGGGCAGACCGTCGCCAAGTCTAACGATACCCTGAGTGTGCGTCAGTTCACCCCCCGATCCGGCGTGACGATGACGAGCCTGGACCTGGGCCAAATGGTCAAGACAATCCTGTTCAAAGTGACCCTGGATCACCCCGACACGGCCTGGACCAACGCCAGTGCCCGGGCCTTCATCACTGACATCAAGGGAGTGTTGCGCACCAGGGTGGCACAGGCCCGGCAGGAGTTCTCAGCAACAGTAGGTCTGGTACCCCTGACAACCCCGGTCGCCAACCACACCTTGTTCAACCCCTTCAGGACACTGGATCTCTGGTACTTCCCGGACGGTGACACCCTGCTGGCGGCCAAAAAACGCGACAAATTCAAGATTACGGTCAATGACGACGGCCAGCTGCTCGCCCTGTCGGATACCCGCAAAAAGCAAGCTTTCCAGTTTTTCCCACGGCCTGACCAAGGTGCAAAAGGCCATCCCTTTTGTGGGAAGGCTGGTGCCGTTCTGACCGGGATACCTAGCGAGTTCAAGAACCTGGTCTCCATTCCCTGCCGTTACGACTTCCCGGGTGGCAACGAATTGCGAGGCCGATACCAGTGGGAACCCATTGACCAGGCATGGAGCATCAAGACCCCGCGGGCTAAATACCTGGCCAACCGGAAACAACTGTCCCTGGTGGCGCTGGACCTGAGCCTGATGGGGCCCAGGCAACCCTCCGACAGCCTGATCTTCTCGACCTGGCAGGATTTCAACCAGGCCATGCGTTCCGTGCCAATAAGCGCTCGCCGACTGCTGGCCGACACCCGACTGATCGCCCTCAAGCTGCGCCCCGGCTATGCCCGAACCCGAGTGGCCTGGATAGATTACCGGGGCCGGTATTTCCATCAACAAAAACTGTTGTTCGGCCTGCCTGACAAGGAGCACGATGCCCAGCAACTGATTATTGGTCAAACCACGGTCAGGAAAAAGAGCACAACCCGGAATGCCCGGCCGCTTGAGTCAACGGCTTCGGTCGTTTATAGCCCAAAACACCAAACGCTCTACCAGGTCATCCTCGATAGTTACCAGTCACTGGGCACCTTTGGCAGGGTAGCCGTAATGGCGGACGGTCTGCTACTGTCAGGAACGCGCGGGGACGACAGTATCAACCTGGAAGCCTTGCGGCTGGATACTTACTACTATGAGAACCGGGCGGCCTCCCGCCGACAGTTTGGGGTCATGGTGGAGGGCCAGGGCGGTTCGGATGTGATT
>NZ_JAHHPS010000084.1:0-1100 GCF_024606275.1 Endozoicomonas sp. SESOKO4
AAGTAGAAAACCTTCACATTATTATCAAGAGCATGCGCAAAATTATTGATGATGAGAAAAATCTTATCCCATTGTTTTTGAGTCACTTGTTGCCTGTCGCGAGACATTACTCCAGCGATATGGATTTCGAAAGCAGCCAATTTTTAAATAAGTTTACGTTAAGCATTTTAGAAAAATACGGAAGTCGTACAAAAAATAGAGATGTGCAAGTTTCTCTGCAAGCGTTTCTTAAAAAAACTGAACAAAACTCGAGTTTTTTCAGCAAAGAGAAAACAGATGAATTAATCTTTTTATTTAGGAAAAACACTCCGAATCTTCTCATTAATTTTCCAAATAGACATGGTCAGTTCAGACAAACCTGTTACCATTGTGGTGAAATTTACGAAACTAAAAACCCCATAAGAGGCAAAGGACGCCGGACAAACAAAACCACTGGCGAACCGAAAGAAACGCTAGTAAGACCTTTTCACAAGGAATGCATGGAACAGGACAGATGCATCAGGAAACAAGTAGGGCAATTATATAACAAGATGAAAAAGGGATACCCCAAAAAACAATTAGTTGCTCCCGTTTCTTACTATAACCCTGTCCCCGCCGGTTTTGAGCTGATAAGAATTAATGGCGATGGTAACTGTATGTACTCGTCCATTGCAGAGATATTCAACAGGATTAAACGTTCAAGACAAGCAGGCGCATGGAACCAGCAAAAGGTAAGACAAATCATGAATTACAACCTTCGTCAAATTTATTCCATGATTGAGGATCATCCTGATCATGAAAAACTGATACAAGAGCTTGAGCTAATATTAGGGATCGATTCTGGTATGATTCCAGCCATTCTCGATAATAATATAATTACTGATTCAACCTCTTTCGCTGAATCGGAGTTAGCAAAATTGCAACAATATGGCAGTGTGCAACTAATTGCTTTGCTAGTGCCAACACAGGGTGTATGGTTTCCGGTAATTACACAAGGTGACTACGGGTCTAATTATGAGATTTATGACCTGAATCGCTGGGTTAATTTTGCTCCTAACCTTTTGGCTATTCTGTTACAGAACCCAAATTATGCATTTCCTGATCTCTCAGAAAGTCAAAGG
>NZ_JAHHPS010000085.1:0-1085 GCF_024606275.1 Endozoicomonas sp. SESOKO4
ATTGATGAGCTGAATCGATTAAGATCCATTGCCACCTTTGATGACGTTAAAACCTATATTCTGGATGGTCGCCATCAACAAGGATTCCGGCCACCTGAACAGCAGCAGTTAGCCGCAGTGCATCAGGAAAAGGAAGTCTGTCAATTGCTGCATGAGGCCAATTTTATCTTGCATGGCCCGAGTGGTTTGATAGCACCGCTGGCAAACAGCAAAGGTGAATTTGCCAGCAAAACGGTGGGTGTTAGTGAATATGAAACCAAAAGCGGAGATTATAGTGAAACAGGCCGTCATGGAATAAAAGAGATTGATATGGGCTTTAGCTGTCAGCGTTTATACCTGATGGAAAATACATACCCTGACACGGTATTCAAGGACGATTTACTGCGTAAGTATTGCGCTAACCCACTGAGCAAAAGCAGTGATGGGAATGACCAGAGCGTATTTTATTTTGTCTATGGACATGATGAATATTTTCTTGCTCAGGCGCTGAGAGTTCTGGTGCTGATGGAAGGAGACAACGACAGAGATGTGGTGTTAGTCAGCTCTCGGCAGCTTAATCCGGGCTACTTCAGCAAGCATTTCCCCGAACAGCAGCCGGACTTTTTTCCCTATAAGTCTGTTAATTTATTTAAAATCAACAGTGATGATAAAAAAGATGTGATCATGACTTTCCAAAATCCCATTGGTCAGAAGGAAAAAAATGTAAACATTATTATCCCTGATCGAATAGTAGATAGTGACTTTGATCTTTTACAACAAGGTTCTGTAATCAATTGGAGTTCCGGTGATATCAGCATCTCCGATGTTCTTGCCAAAGGAAAAATCCCAATCATTGAGCAATATAAAAAATGGTATCTATTTAAGGAAGTGGTGATAACAATGATAAAATTTTGTGCAATTCCGGGAAATGAGCAATATGGTCTTTTGATAGCCCCTTGGAAAACGGCTAGTGCGAACTTACCTGATAACACCGTGGGTTCTCTCAAGAACAACCCAGATAAGAGAGTCTCATTGCAACAACTGCTTGGTGCGCAATGGCAAGCGTTCGAACGTGACTTCACGGATTGGTTAAAAAAGAACAATCA
>NZ_JAHHPS010000086.1:0-2605 GCF_024606275.1 Endozoicomonas sp. SESOKO4
ATCGCCAGCGCCAGGAGTTCTTTTTCTTTCGGGCTCAGGTAATGCTGCTCAAATTCCTCCAGCAACTCCATATACCAGAGCCCATTATTCCTGGCCCGCAGGACATGACTGCAGCTGTGCAGCGGTTTCCATACTATTGGCAAGCTCTGTCCGCCAAGGCTCCTGATCACGCGTTCCGGACCCGGACGGCGGTAATAATGCTGCAATACCTTCAGGATGGTTTTTTCATTATCACCGACATGATCAGGCAGGACCGGCGGTTTACTGAACGCCTCCACCAGAAACTGTAATGCCGTTGGTGCCTTGGCTGTCAATGGTGTCGCCAGGTCGCGGGAATTCTTCATATCCAGAGATTGTTTCAGGTCCGCGACGTCCTGCTGAGCTTGCTGAAGATGCTCTGGCCAATTCTGGTAGAAAGCATGTGTTTCCCGTTGTTCCCAGAGTGTTTTAAGCCATTCGATATAATCGTGCGGAGCAAGATCATCTATAACCTTCTCACCTTCACGATATTCCCTCTGCAAACTGGATTTAAGAGATTCCAGAAAGTTTCTGCTTAGGGGAGCCCCATAGTGAAACAGGGCTAGTAAGTGAGACTGCATGATGTCGAGAGGAGACTCGGGTTGACCATCACTTGAATATCGTAGCACCAGCTCTTCCAGGGCGTCCTGCAGTTGCTGTTGATTAAGCCCCTGGCAAATGCGGTCTAATTCAACAACTGCTCCAGGGCAGGCGGTCAAAGGTAGCTTCCTGAGATGGAGCGGAGTCAGGAATTCAAATGGTCTAAAGGCAGCCAGCATACAATTCATTATGCCCAGTGGCATTGGGTTAACGTCAAAACGATTCATCCAGTAAACGAATTCCACGCACCAATGTCGTGGCAGACTTGCTCCACTGTCCAAAAGCAGCTGAAACATTTGGCAAGCTACTTCCTCCTGTTTCTGAATTTGCTTCTCCTGAGGCTGTCCGTTTCTGAGCCTTTTGGAACACAGGAGCATTTCAAGCAAAGATTCAAAACATCCTTCATGAAAAAAATGCTGGTGAATGGGGAAGCCACTTTCTTTTAATTTCAGAAGCTGCTCATAACTGTATGAATCAGGATCATCCACCAGTTTGATGGCTTGTTGCAATTTGTGCTCAGTATCCGGTGATACGGTTAATTCCGAACTCAGTGCCTCTGTCCGCAAAGACATTGGTAGCAGATTCAACATGCCTCTTAAATTTTCCGGGGCTATGCTCTGTGACATCGAAAAATAATCCAGGCAATCCTCATTCCTGGCCAGGTGTTTGTTGTCCAGTTCATCATCAAAATAGACCTGAACAGAACCTGTGCGGTGGCAATAAACAACCAGAGGCAAGGGTTTAAGCTCTAATACCTTTTCACACTGGCGTTTGTTCCGAAGGGTATCGGCAATATTTGTCTGTACATCGTTGTATACACAGAAGCATTTGATGTCTTCTTTGCCATATTTAATGAGCACCAGTTCCGGGTAATCAAGTGGAGGGGTGGCATTGTCGGGTTTCAACTTTGGTAAACTGAACGTTCCATCCGCTTGCAGATGTCCCGAAGTGAAACGGTGAGGATAAACTCTCCAGATGACCTGATTGCCATGCTCAAGACGTCTATCGAGCGTTGATTGCAGATCAGGCAGTAGTTTTGCTCGCAGTGTTTCCGGAGTTGCGCCAAAATCTGCCAGCAGATGTACGGTAGCTGCATCACGTTTATAGACATATAGGCATTGTGGATCAACAATGCCTACCATCCATTTGCCAAACTCTATTTCCGGCATGGGCTTAATGGGCATCATCCCCCCCGGCAGGGCGAGGGTAAAGGGTCTCGGCGTTCCCTTACCTGAAAAGTAATTTTTTTCTTTAGTCAATCTAATTTGCCGAAACGCCAGACGACCACTCTCAGCAGCCCGCAGTAGCTCTTGTCGCTCATACTCCCTGGGATGACAGGGTGGCAGCTGGCGGGTCGATTCGCAGATTGTCCATTGGCCAGAGGCCGTCACCGCACGGGTGTCAACGTTTGGTTGAGGTTGAGGGCACGTGCTGGCAGAGGCTCGCCTTCCATGGACAACATTCATGGTAATACTCCAGTAAAACTTATTATTTACCCACTTCCGTGAGGGTGGATTCTATGGTTCTTGGAGTAACCGGCTGGTAAAAAGTTCCATTACAGTCTGTTGTCCGTAACTGTATTTTCAGAGCAAGATCAAAGGATTGTACATGCCCACCCCGCTGGCGTATCCTCCTGAACATCAGGCTTCGCTATCTTCTTTGGCACCAGCATTTTCCATTCTTTCGGGGCGCCATCGTTGGTAACGAAGGGGCGCTTCTCGCTGACCACAGTAATCCCCCGTTCTTTCAGCACTTTTTGGGCTTTCTCCGAAGCCAGCGTTGCCTGCGTCAGGGTGCCCGGGTTCATCCGAATGCCATCACTCTTCAGCCGCTGCACTTCTTTCTCCAATGCCTGTTGTGTTGAAGGGCTCATCAGAGACGGGTCATGTTCGTACTGCATCTTTTCCAACAGCGTCATTCCGGCAGGAAGCTCCACCTGCCTCAGATCGTACCAGCTGTTATGAATACCACGGGTGATTCCTTTTTT
>NZ_JAHHPS010000010.1:0-2281 GCF_024606275.1 Endozoicomonas sp. SESOKO4
CGGTTGCGATGTTGAACCGCAGGCTGGTGGTAATCCGTAACTCATGGCAAAGTAATCTCCCTTTATGCTTTTCAGACAGCAAAAGTACATAAGAGTTCAGGAGCCTGAATTTCCAGACCCTTTGGAGTTCAATATTGCTGGCTCATTGGCCAGACTCTTATTTTCGCCGCAGGCGCTCAGGTTGGCTGTGCCAGATGCTTCACCTTTTGAAGAGCTATCGCTTCGGTGATTCGCCAATCATTGTCAGTTTTAAACTTCTCTACCCTGCCGGGGTCAAGGGTGTGAGCTTTATTGAACCATTCCCTCCATACCTCTTCACTGAAATCCATCATTCTGAGACAGTGCGCTTTTTGCGAACAAGCGCCTGCGCTCAAGGGGTATTTCTTCAATGCGGATTCCACATACTCAAGCGCCTTTTTAAGGTTATCTTGTCCTGACTCAGGGTCATCATCCGCTATCTTTCGAGTAGCCAGCCTGAAATAATGGATCGAGGTTAACAGCAGTGTATTGGCACTTTCCTGATGGGCCATCATCATTTTCATAAATCTTGCTGTCCCGGCTTGCAGACTCAGCAGTGCCAATTTACATTCGCTCGTTGGGTAGACATCACAGCAATGCTTAATCAGTCTTTGGGCCCGTTCGTTTTTATTCATCATCTGCCAGAGACGTACCAGGGCCAGATCAACATCGTGATTTCCGCTGGGCCTGCACAGGTCTTCCTCATTGTCATCGGGCTGCTTGCCTATCATGTTCAGCAACAGTTTTTCACACAGTTTATAGTCGCCCATTACCTCCCAGGTTCGCACCAGGGCCATGTCAATCAGAGGCTGCCCACAGGGTTGGCACAGTAATTCTTCAGTGGCTTTGGGGGGCTTGCCACTCATGTTCAGCAGCAGTTTTTCAGACCGTTTATTCTCGCCCACTATCCCCCAATATCTCACCAGAGTCAGGTCGATGTTAAAATCGCCACAGGGTTGGCACAGCTCTTCCTCACTGGCGAGGGGAGACTTGCCTGCCACGCTAAATAGCAATTTTTTAGCCCATTCATATTTGCCCAGCATCTCCCAATTTCTTATCAGGGCCAGGTCAATATCGTTATTCCCGCAAGGTTTGCACAGGTGTTCTTCATTGCCATTGGGGTCTTTGCCACACATGTTCAGCAGCAGACTTTCAGCCCATTCATAGTTGCCCATATCATGCCAGAGTCGCGCCAGCTTCAGATTCAGATCATAATTTCCGCAGGGTTGACACAGGATTTCTTTGTTTTTGCCGGGCTGCTTGCCAAGCATGTTCAGTAGCAGTTTTTCAGCCAGATGATAGTTGCCCGTGATCTCCCAATGCCGCACCAAAGGCAGATCAATATCAAGATTCCCAAAAGGCCTGCAAAGAACCTCCTCACTGGCATCGGGGTGTTTGTCACACATGTTCAGCAGCAACTTTCCGGACGGTTTGTGTTTATTCATAATTTCCCAATGCCGCACCAAAGCCATATCAATAGCAAAAACCCCAAAAGGCCTGCAAAGAATCTCTTCACTGGCATTGGGGTGCTTGCCACTCATGTTCAGCAGCAGTTTTTCAGTCCGTTCATGCTTTCCCATTACCTGCCAGAGTCGTGCCAGTGCCAGATTAATTTCATTATTTCTACAGGGCTTGCAAAGGAACGCCTCGCTGTTATTGGATCGCTTGCCACTGATGTCTAACAGTAACTCTTCAGCCCATTCATACAGGCCTCTCTCCTGTAGGAGTCGCGCCAGGGCCATATTGATGGTACGGAGTTGTTGATACAGAGTTTTTGCTGTGGCTCTGTATGGATTCGACTGCAGTGCGTTGGTCAGCTCTTTTTTCATGTTCACCAGGAGTGTTTCAGTCATCTGGTGTTTTTCCATAAACTGCCACAGTCGGGCATTGGTAATATCAGCGTCGAAATTGTGGGAATGCTGGCAAAGAATCTCTTCATCAGCATCGGGATTTATGTTTCTCAGTCTTAACAGTCGTGTTTCAGCATCCGAAAGCAGTCCAAGTGCCTGTTCACAGCGGCTCAGGGTCAGGTCAAGGTTAGGGATTTTGGAAGCCCCGAGTTCAGTCAATGGTTCTTCCAACCTGAGTTCTTGCAGACGAGAATAGGCTGCTTTCTGCTTTTTTGGAGTTTGTTCTTTTAGCGATCTTGCCAGCCCTATGACAGAGTTTTGGTAATCGGCCTGGCTGAGTTGGTCCTCGTATTCTTGCAAGATGGCCTGAAATTTTTCTTCTGCATGGCTGAAATGTTGGTTTTTCAGTGCTT
>NZ_JAHHPS010000087.1:0-4212 GCF_024606275.1 Endozoicomonas sp. SESOKO4
TAGCGACGACGAACAGGGCTCTGCTGATTCCATTGCGCCAGTTTCTCAAGCTTCTCCCGAATCTTGATTTCCAACCCGCGATCATTGGGCTGGTAGTACTTTCTGGCTTCCATATTCTCTGGAAAATAACATTCACCGGCTGCATAGGCATTGGGCTCGTCATGGGCATAGCGGTATTCAGCCCCATAGCCCAGAGATCCCATCAGTTGGGTGGGGGCATTTCTGAGATGGTTCGGTACGTCAAAGGAAGGGTTGCCTTTGACGTCGGCCATTGCAGCCTTCCAGGCCAGATAGACAGCGTTACTCTTCGGAGCACAGGCACAATAAACAGTGGCATGGGCCAGCGCCAGCAAACCTTCCGGGCTGCCCAGCCGTTCATAGGCCTGCCAGGCATTCATGGTCATTTCCAGTGCTCTCGGATCAGCATTACCAATGTCTTCGCTGGCAATCGCTACCAGTCTGCGAATGATATAAAGCGGATCGGCACCGCCATCCACCATTCTGGCTGCCCAGTAGAGTGCGGCATCGGGATCAGAGCCTCGCACGGATTTGTGAAATGCTGAAATCTGATCGTAAAACGCATCACCGCCCTTGTCGAAGCGTCGGCCACTGTCAGCCAGAATCTCCGACACTGTTGCCGCTTTAACCTGTCCATCTTCACTGAGATCTGCCGCTACTTCCAGAATATTCAGAACTCTTCTGGCATCGCCATCGCCATAACGCACCAGGATATCCTCAGCTTCAGGCTCAAGGGAAACAGGACTGTCCTTATAACCCCTTTCGTCTGATAACGCCTGATGAAGCACTTCCCTGAGCGCATCGTCCGTCAGGGGTTTTAACACATAAACCCGCGCGCGGGAGAGCAAGGCGTTGTTCAACTCAAAGGAAGGGTTCTCGGTAGTCGCACCGATAAATGTGATAGTGCCATCCTCAATATGGGGCAAAAAGGCGTCCTGCTGGGACTTGTTAAAGCGATGCACCTCATCCACAAACAGAATGGTTTTCCGCTGACGGGCCATCTGCTCATCCCGGGCTCTGGCTACCGCAGCCCGAATGTCTTTGACACCGGAGAGCACTGCTGAAAGCGTTTCAAAGTGGGCGTCGCAGACACCGGCCACCAACCGGGCCAGAGTGGTTTTTCCAACCCCGGGAGGGCCCCAGAAAATCATGGAGTGAATAGCACCCTGCTCCAGGGCTTCACGCAGAGGCTTGCCCCTGGCCAGAATGTGCTCCTGACCCAGGTATTCGCTCAGGTTGCGAGGCCTCATGCGTGCGGCAAGTGGCTCATATCGGGATGACTCGTCATCAAACAAACCAGCAGAATACACCGTTAACCCCGAGTCTCATCAATCACATCAAAGCCTTTGGGAGGGCTTACCTCAAACAAGTTGTCATTCAACTGTGTGTTTTCTTTGACCTTGGAGAACTGAATCCTGCGCTTGCCACCCAGAGAATCTGACAATGCAATGGAGACCAGCGTCCCCTGGCGAAAATCAATATCCAGCTTTTCAAACAGATCTGACTCCTCTTTGGGTGTCAGGGTGTATTGCTCATTCCGGCCCTTGCTGTAGACAGAAACGTTGTACTGTTTCAGCAGCTCACGGGCATTCCCTGTCAGCAGTTTGGCTGGCGTATTCGCCATGCGCGCATCCTGCTTCTGGATGATCACTTGCTGGAGTTCACGATCGACCATCCACACTCTGTTGCCGTGGGCAACGATTTCCTGTTCAAAAGGTTCCCTGGTTACCCAGCGAAAAAGATCAGGGCGTTTCATCTGCATCTCACCGGATTCTGTCTGGGTACGACCATCGGAAGAGACGGCTTCCTGCCGGAAATGAGCGCTCAGACTTTTCAGGGACTCCAGCTTTTCTGCCAGAGACTGAGAGGCTTTCTCGTCGTTCAGACCTTTGCTGACATCCACTGTCTTCACTGATTGAGCCGTCAGGGTAGTTGCCGGAGCATTACCCGGCGGGACGGCCATCACCTGCAACGAGACACTGAAAACAGCTGTAATTACAGTTACTTGAAAAACTTTCTTAAACACTCAACATTAACCCTTCACGGGAGGTGGTGCGATCACCTCACGATTACCATTATGACCTGCCGGGCTTACCACGCCGGCTACTTCCATCGTCTCTATGATACGGGCAGCACGGTTGTAACCGATCTTTAATTTACGCTGCACTGACGAAATTGATGCCCTGCGGCTTTCAGTCACAAAAGCAACAGCTTCATCATAGAGGGCATCCTGCTCTGAATCTTCGTCCAGCCCACCACTGATAGCATTGCCGTCAGAAGCCGTCTCTGCGCCACTGAGAACAGCATCCACATAATCAGGCTGGCCCCGTTTCTTCCAATCGGCTACCACTCTGTGCACTTCATCATCGCTGACAAAAGCACCATGAATACGAATAGGAACACTGGTGCCCGGCGGCAGGTAGAGCATGTCGCCATGACCCAGCAATTGCTCTGCCCCGCCCTGATCAATGATGGTGCGGGAGTCAATTTTACTGGACACCTGGAAACTAATGCGAGTCGGAACGTTAGCCTTGATCAGGCCCGTAATGACATCCACCGAGGGACGCTGAGTTGCCAGTATCAGATGGATACCCGCAGCACGGGCTTTCTGGGCAATCCGGGCGATCAGCTCTTCCACCTTCTTCCCGACAATCATCATCATGTCGGCAAATTCATCCACCACCACCACAATAAAAGGCAGCGCTTCAAGCTCAGGGGCCAGATCACCGAGGGTCATGGCTTCATAGAATGGATCACGAAGAGGTTTACCGGCGGCCTTCGCTTCTTTGACCTTTTTGTTATAGCCAGCAATATTTCTTACCCCCAGGGCCGCCATCAGCTTATAGCGACGCTCCATTTCCGCCACACACCAGCGCAGGGCATTGGCGGCTTCTTTCATGTCGGTCACGACGGGAGAAAGCAAATGAGGAATACCGTCGTAAATCGACAGTTCCAGCATTTTTGGGTCAATCATAATAAGACGAACGTCTTCCGGCCCTGACTTGAACAGCATGGAGAGCAGCATGGCATTAACGCCAACCGACTTACCTGAACCGGTGGTACCCGCCACCAGCAAGTGCGGCATTTTTGCCAGATCCACCACCACCGGCTGACCGGCAATATCATGTCCAAGCGCCAGACTGAGTGGCGATGCTGCTTTTTCATAAGCTCTGGAAGCAATCAACTCGGCAAAGAATACGGTTTCCCGGTCGTCGTTCGGGATTTCGATGCCCATCACTGACTTGCCGGGAATCACTTCAACGACCCGGACACTGACCACAGCCAAAGAACGGGCAAGATCCCTTGCCAAATTGGAAATCTTACTGGCCTTAACACCCGGCGCAGGCTGAATCTCATAGCGGGTAATCACCGGGCCCGGATGCACAGCCACCACTTCAGCTTTGACAGCAAAGTCTGCCAGCTTGGCTTCCAACAGCCGGGAGACAATATCCAGCTCTTCCTGTTTAACGCCGTTGCCATGATCCTGGATTTTGTCGAGTAAGCCCACTCCGGGAAGTTCACCTTCCGGTGGAATTTCAACGACGTTCTCTCCGACAGCGAAGGCCATTTCATCGGCTGCAGCGATATTCCGGGCCACGGCCATTTTGCCGACTTGTTCCTCTGACTTCGGGGCCGGGAGAACCAACACAGGCTCCTGGCGCTCTCCGGGGGAAACGTCGGCAGGCTCCTGAGCAGGTTTGGGCTGTGCTGCCCCCTGAAAAGCCTCACGATCCAGTTCGCGCTGCTCTTTCCATCTGGCGATACGAGACTTGACGACTTCTGCCAATCCGAAAATACCCTTGCCCAATTTGGCAAATGCTATCTTTAACAACCGACCGGTAGCATCCAGCACCTGAAACCATGACAGATGGGTATACAGAGTGAATCCCACCAGAAAAATAGCCAGCAAAATCAATGTACTGCCGATCAGATTAAAAACAGGCAGTGACTGTTCCATGATCATTCGACCCAGAATACCACCACTCCGGGCAGGCAGGCTCTCACCCGCTCCTTCCAGATGAATAGCGGCTAATGCTGCCCCTGTCGCCAGAGCCAGCAGCAAACCCAGTGAGCGCATGACAAACCAGCCGGGCTGCCAGTGCCAGGCACTGTATCGATACCGGAAAACCAGCACCGTTTTAATGACCAGCAGAACCGGTATCCACCAGGCGAAAACACCGAACAGGGAAAACA
>NZ_JAHHPS010000088.1:0-3746 GCF_024606275.1 Endozoicomonas sp. SESOKO4
TATTGCCAAACGGGGACAGTCGCAATATATTAAAGATACTAAAAACGACAGGAACAGAGGGCTCATTTGATGAAGCGGAAAAACTATTTTTCCGTTTAAAACTGGCTTCAAGTCGTTATCATTTGATAAAACTACTATCTGAATCTAATGGTGAAGCTTGGATTGATCGGTTAGCTAGTAATGTTTGTAAATGGAAATCGCCAACTTTTATAGCAAAAATATTCAAACTGCTTTTTGATGCAGGTAAAACAACACTATTGATTGATCTATATGGTCAATTATCAAATGAATACCAGCAACATAAGCAAATATTCACCTTTTATCTTGGCTCACTGCGAGTGACAGATCAGCTGAAAAAAGCCAAAGAAATGCTGGCCGCTGCTCCAGATTCTGTACCTGAAATCACCTTGCTGACGCAAAGCTTCTTTATCAACAAAAAAGAAAAGCGATTTGGCGATGCCCTTGGAAAGGCCAGACAAATATATCAACTTCAAACAGATAGAAACAAGCAACGCTGGGCTATGGCCATTGTTGAGTTGCTGGCGGCAGAGTCAGATTTTGAGGCAGCATACGCTTATGTCAAGCAGCACCCCCAGTATGCTGATGCCCTGCTGCCATTAATACATTTTCGTGAAGGTACGCTGGCAAAAATAGAAGATCAGTTAAAGTCCCGCATTCTTGCTGGGGAAGAGAATGATGAGCTGCATTATTATCTCTCTTATCTACACTGTGAGAGAAAAGAGTATGCTCAGGCTATTGAGCAAATTACAGCAGCTGTTCAACTTAAAGTAAATCGACGAAATGCTTTGCTTTATATATTGCTAAAAATTGTAGTTGAAAGTAATTTTGAAGCCTGTCTTGAGTTAATTAAAAACAATGGAATAGATAAAGATTTATTGTTTGCAAAATACTATGCTTATTCATTAATCCAGCTTGGTCGCTATCAAGATGCTGATGATTACTTATGCAAACAGGCAGATGTATTCAATGCTACAGAAAAAGGCAAGTATGAAAGGCTGCTTCTTCTATCTAACTCTGCACGATTGATTGGAAATCACCAAAAGTCATTCGCTTTGTTTTCTGAAATATTTCCCGAGAATCAACGAAGTTTTACCAGCAAAGATGATAAAACGCATTCATTTGCTGTAATGAACTTACAATCAACGGCTGATGTAGTTACAGATCATACTCAACCATTGATCTCTGTTATTATGACTAACTTTGGATGGTCTGAATATACTCCGGTGGCTATTCAATCAATATTGGATCAGACTCATAGTAATTTTGAGTTAATTATTGTTGATGACCGTAGTGATTCTAACTCTTACAGAAAACTCGCAAAATTTGTCAGAAATAAAAAAGATAAACGAATAAAACTTGTGAGACTGAAAGAAAATTCGGGCACATACAGAGCCAAGAACCATGCTTTAAAAATTTCAAATGGCGAATATATTACTTTTCAAGATTCTGACGATTGGTCACATCCATATCGACTTAGCTCCCAATTAGAATCTTTAAAAAAAGGTAGTTTGGCAGTGTTAACAAACTGCTTTCGGGTAAATATCCATAGTGTTGTTCATCTACATAGGAGCAATATTATCAGAGAAGCGCCTATTACTTTATTTTATAAACGTAAAGCTTTCGAAACTTTAGGTTACTTTGATTCAGTTCGGACATCTGCTGACAGCGAGTACATCAATAGATTAATTACTGTTTTCGGAAATGAAAAACTATACAAAATTGATATACCATATTATATAGCCAGTTATCATGAGCGCTCACTTACCTCTTATGGACCACTAAGTCTGGATCCAATCTTAGGTGTTAAAGGTGCTAGACGTGAATATTCAAAAGAATATAAAAAGTGGCATAAATTAATTAGTAATGGCTTAAGCCCTTACATAAAACCCAATAAAAACAAACGTTTTTTTGAAGCACCAAACTTAATTAAATATTGAACACAGTGATTTAAAAATGTTTGAACTTAGAAAAGAAGCAGATTTTTATTATGAAAATAGTGATTGGAAGAATTCAAGCAAATGCTTTTCAAACATTATAAAACAAGATAAAAGCCCACAAGTATATATAAAGCTAGTGAAGAGCAAAATCAAAGAAGGGCAAACTGATTCTGCGAAGTCAATCTTAAAAGAAGCAATAGAACTATATCCAAGAGGTTATAATTTTTATAGGTTATTAGGCAGTCTATTTTATGATGAGCAGAACTGGTTTGAGGCTATAATTTATTTTGAAAAATACTGTAAAATTGCAAATAATAAAGCAAGAAGTGAGGTACTTCAAAAACTGAAGGCTTCTAAAGAAAACATAAGAAAACACTTATTAAATAGCGAGCCAAATATTAATAAAAAAAATAAAGAAAAGTTGTCGTTTAACACTGGATTAATAAGTATCACTTATGATGACGGAAGACTAAACAATTATCAGTTTGCATATCCACTACATAAAAAGCATAAAGTACCTGCAACATTTTTTGTTATAACGGATCGTTTATTCGACAATAAACTTTACAAAAACTTTTTATCCTTAAGCGATGCTTATGAAGTTAGTAACTTTGGTATTGAAATATCAAGTCATACTGCATCACATGATGGAACTCGTCTGACAGAAATGGACATTAGCAAGCTTGATTATGAATTAAAAAGTAGCCAGAACTTACTGAAAGAAAAGCTCAACATATACACCAAAAGCTTAGCTATTCCTTACTCAAAATATAACAAACAAGTGCTGAGTCATGCTAGTAAATATTATGAAAACATTCGTATTGATGGTAACAAGTTTAATCATCCAACTAATGATAAAACACTATTGGTATATTCACACCCAGTTCGCAACACCACAACATTCGAAGACATTAAAAAGCTCATTGATCAAGCTGCAACTGAAAAAACCTGGCTTGTTTTAATGCTACATGGTGTACATGACAAACAGCAAAAAGGAGCCTATGACTGCGATGTTGCGACTTTGGAAAAAAACTCTTTTATATATTTCATTGCTAGGTGAAGAAATATTAAATCCAGTTAATTTTACTGATGGATCAAACTTATCAAGAAGGTTTTCAAACCAAACTAGGTTAACAAAATCACTTAAGCCAAAATCTCAGCCTATTCCTTTGCACGAAAGAGGACGTATAATATCTGATAGCAAAGATTATCGAATTACTTACTATGAACAAAAAAATAGTGATATATTAGTAATTGGTTTCGGTGGACTCCCATCAAAGTTAGACTCACCTGGTTTTGGTCGTAACTTATTCTTAAAAAAAGGTTATAACTATATATCAGTAGCACAACGCGAGCTTACACAATACCAAGGTTTATCATGGGAGAATTTCAAAGAAGCCGTAGATCCATACATAGATAATAAGAGAGTTTTCACATACGGCTCTAGTTTAGGTGCTTACTGTTCATTATATTATGGAGGGTGTATTAACGCTCAAATCATTTCATCTGCACCTAAAAATTCAGCACACCCTGAGATGCTGCAGAAAAAATTTAGCCATTTGAAATGGCAACATTCAGAATTAACAGACATTCCAATTTCAAATAAAAAACCAATCATCCTCCATGACCCTTTTCAAGTTGAAGAAAGAGAATATATTGAACGTTTCGTGAAGCCTGCGTACCCAGATGCTCGTCATGTAGTTTTACCTTTCTGGGGTCATACGATACTGAATACTATGAAACAATCAGGTGTTGTTAGTCGATTTATTACAAATATAATTGAGAATG
>NZ_JAHHPS010000089.1:0-1375 GCF_024606275.1 Endozoicomonas sp. SESOKO4
CCGGAATACCCAGTTCCAGAAGCTCTTCACCTTCGCGAATCAGCTCATCGCCCGTCATCCGCTCTATGCCCGGCATGGAAGGAATGGCTTCCCGGTGATTAGAGCCTTCCAGAATGAATACGGGATAGATCAGATCGTTCGGAGTAAGATGGTTCTCCCGCATCAGACGGCGGGAAAAATCGTCAAAGCGCATCCGTCTGGGACGGCTGGCTGGGAAGGGTCGCTGGATCATACTGATACTCTGAAGAAGATGATTAAAAGTGATTCTTTCGCTTGTTAACCCTGATCGTTATGAGGGATAAAGCCGAATATCCCGCTCATAACGTTTGAAACCTTAAGGGTGTGGCTAACGTATAGTCTGACAGGCATTATACGAAAAAGATGCGCTATGCGCTTTTCCGACAGAATGTTGAAAATCCGTTCCGGAGACAACAGGCGAAGAACCCTTGTATGAATAAAACTAAAATAATTTTGCTGGTGGCTGTTGTGGCAGCTATCACCGCCTTCTTTACACTTGATGTACAGCAATACCTGACTCGTGATAATTTCCAATCGCTCTACAGCGATAGCCCTGCCCTAACCATTGTCGTGTTCTTTGCTATTTATCTGGTTGTAACGGCACTTTCCCTGCCGGGCGCTGTTATCCTTACCCTGGTCGGTGGGGCTATTTTCGGGTTGACGACAGGCCTGATAGTGATCTCTTTTGCCAGCACTATAGGGGCCACGCTCGCTTTCCTTATTTCCAGAACACTGCTGAGGGAATGGGTTCAGAGCAAATTTGGTCATCATCTGGAAACCGTCAACAAAGGTATTGAGAAAGATGGCCTGTTTTATCTTCTGACCTTGAGATTGATTCCGGCAGTCCCATTCTTTGTCATTAACCTGGTCATGGGGCTGACGCCCATGAAAACCCGAACGTTTTACTGGGTCAGTCAGCTTGGCATGCTGGCGGGAACCGCTGTCTATGTGAATGCCGGTGCTCAGCTTGGGCAGGTTCAGGAATTGTCTGTCAGTGGTATTTTAACGCCGGGGCTTATCGGCTCCTTTGTGCTGCTGGGGACTTTCCCCTGGTTAGCACGCAAAGCTATTAGCCTGATCAAAAAACCTTCCGTGAGCGAAAAAAAGAAGGGGGGATTAAGTCATGTTTGATTATTCCGGTGTTTACAAGGGTTTCAGTAAACCTCGTAAGTTCGATAATAACCTGACCGTGATAGGTGCGGGTTCTGCCGGATTGGTAAGCAGCTACATTGCTGCTGCCGTAAAAGCCAAAGTCACTTTGATTGAAAAGCATAGAATGGGTGGCGACTGTCTCAATACCGGCTGCGTTCCCAGCAAGGCCTTGATTCGATCAGCCAGGATGGCCCACTACATGAAG
>NZ_JAHHPS010000011.1:0-1269 GCF_024606275.1 Endozoicomonas sp. SESOKO4
CTGTGGTATCTGTTTTTGTGATTCACCAGGGCGTCAGCATTCTTACAAACCTTCCCGCATGGCCGTGATTGTCCATCCTTTCCGACCACGGTCACGTCACAGTTTTTTTGCCCTGTGTGATATCTGCCTTTGTGATTCATCAGGGCTCTGGCATTCTTGCAGACCTTCCCGCATGCCCCTGGCTGGCCATCCTTCGCGACAACGGTCTCCTCACATATTCTTTGATCACTGTCGACTGTGGCTTGTGCTGCGCCTGTCTGGGAAAGATCGGGTCGGCTCTGATCCAATTGGGATGACTTCGAGGTGGTGTGTTGTGTTTCTGAATAGTTAAGCGTAAAGGCCATCCCGTCTTCTTCGGGAAGACTCTGTAGATTGAGTGACCGATTAATGACCTCAACATCATCAGCGATGGAAGACAAATACCCGGGCAATGGCGCATCATTATTGAGTGACACGGTAGCATCAATAGCATTCTGGATTGAGTCTTCAAGGTCACTATCAGTGCCATCAAATAGTGGCTCAGAATCGAATGAGAGCTGAATGTCAGAAAGATCATTCAATGTATTAAAAAGAGGGTTTTGCCTGGACGCCATAGCATTTGCAGGGTCAAAATGCCCCATGTCACTTAAGCAGTGTCCAGCAGGCAATTGGAACCATGAGCTTTCCAGACGATTCATAGGCCAATCAGCAGGCTCACTGCTATTGGATGAGAGGCGGAAGTGACAACTCCCATGGCAGGGATGGGTAAAACAATTCAAACCTAAAGTGTGCTGGTGTTGCTGATGGCCTCCGTTACCGCCGCTATAGCCATTATTAAAAGGGCTGATAAAAGAGCTTATAGGCGGGAGGGTGGTTTGCGGGGCTTGCTGGCTGGGTGATTCTGACGACTGGCATTGTGGTGGATTATTTCCGGAGCCAAACACCGCAGTGATGGTTGCAAACAGATGACCCTGATTCGCCTGTTGCTCAATCGGGTCAAATGGCTTTGTATCGGGGTTGCTATAGTTTTTTAAAAGCCAACCGGCAGCGACAACCACTTCTACAGGAAGCCAGAAATAGGGGGTGACGCTCAAATGGGCATCTGTGTTCAGGATCAGTTCGCAAGCAATCAGCAGATTCGTAGCGTAAAGCCATTGCCACGACAAGCAACAAACTTGTGAAGTGATCCTGGTCGGGGAGGATGGTCAACAGCGGCCATGTGGAAAGCTTTGCAAGAATTCTAAAACCCTGTCGTATCACAGAAGACAAGAACACTCCGGGCAACAAGTC
>NZ_JAHHPS010000090.1:0-4298 GCF_024606275.1 Endozoicomonas sp. SESOKO4
TCATCAATCTCTCTTATGCATAGATGCGTTCGGATATGCTGTTTTCATCTAGTTATATAAAAAAATTTTTTATTACAAATTCAAAAATACTGGTATCTTTTGTATTCTCGGTCGTGGCTGGAATCTGCATCGAGCCTGAAACAGATTTCCTGAGGCCTAACGGAGACAGGCCATTGGATAGCTCGCCAACTCAATTAGAAAATTATTCCCATGTATAAATACGATGAGTACGATCAACGCATCGTCGACGAAAGAGTGAGTCAGTTCAGAGACCAGACTCGACGTTACCTCGCCGGTGAGATCGCAGAGGACGATTTTTTGCCCCTGCGTCTGCAGAATGGCCTCTATATCCAGCGTTTTGCTCCCATGTTGCGGATCGCAATTCCTTACGGTTTATTGAATACCCGCCAAGTCAGAAGACTCTCTGAAATCTCGCGCAAATACGATAAGGGCTACGTGCACTTCACTACCCGTCAAAACGTTCAGTTGAACTGGCCTCTGCTTGAGCAGGTTCCTGAAATTCTCGCTGATCTTGCGGAAGTTGAGATGCATGCAGTGCAGACCAGTGGAGCCTGTATTCGTAACACGACTACCGATCAGTTTGCCGGTGTTGCCCGAGATGAAATTGTAGATCCAAGACCCTGGTGTGAAATCATCCGTCAGTGGTCCACATTCCATCCGGAATTTGCCTTTCTGCCCCGAAAATTCAAAATCGCCGTTTGTGGTTCTGAAGAAGATCGTGCTGCCACTATGGTTCATGACATTGGTGTTCATGCCTTCCGAAATGAGAATGGCAATGTTCGATTCAAGATACTGGCCGGTGGTGGACTGGGACGAACACCCATGGTGGCAAGTGTCATCAGGGAGTCCATAGAGCCTGAGCATTTGTTGACCTATCTGGATGCCATTCTGAGGGTTTATAACCGCTATGGTCGTCGTGATAACAAATACAAGGCGCGCATCAAGATTCTTGTAAAAGCAATGACACCTGAGGTGTTCACCGAGAAAGTGGAATCAGAATGGGAGCAGATCAAAGACTCTGCATCTCTCTTGCCTGAAGCCGAAATAGAGCGTGTCAGCCAGCACTTCATTGATCCGGAATACAAAGGTCTGGTGGATCAGGACTTTAATGATCTTGCTTTGCAAGCACCGATAGGTTTCCATTCCTGGCTGAAGCAGAATGTATTTGCCCATAAGAAACCGGGTTACTGTGCCGTTACTGTGACATTGAAAGCTACCGGGGAGGCTCCTGGTGATGTCTCTGCAGAACAATTGGATGTGATTGCTGATCTTGCCGATCAGTTCAGTCTTGGAGAGCTCAGAGTCAGCCATGAGCAGAATCTGATATTTGCAGACGTCGAACAAACGGCACTGATTGAACTTTGGGAAAAATTGTCAGCTGTCGGTCTGGCGACGGCCAATCGTGGCCTATTAACCGACATGATCTGCTGCCCGGGTGGTGATTTCTGTGCACTGGCCAATGCTCGATCTATTCCCCTGGCAGAAGAGATTCAGCGCAAGTTCGACGATATCGACTTTCTGCATGACGTCGGTGAGCTGGACCTGAACATTTCAGGTTGCATGAATGCATGTGCCCATCACCATGTGGGTCATATAGGTATTCTGGGTGTTGACAGAAAAGGCATTGAATATTATCAGGTTCAGGTCGGTGGCTCTGCTTCAAAAGGGGCAACCCTGGGCAAGATTATTGGACCGTCCTTCAAGCGTGAAGAAATTCCTGACGTGCTTGAGAAAATCCTCAATGTTTACATAGAGCAGCGTCGTGAAGATGAACTGTTTATTGATACCTGCCAGCGCATTGGCATAACCCCTTTCAAGGAGCGTGTGTATGCCCAGGCTGCTTAAAAATAACGAAGTTTTTGAGGATGATTACCAGATTCTGGATTCTGAATCTGAAGATCTGGCATTTACAGGGACACTGTTGATCCCGGCCAGGGAACTCGATCAACATGAGAAACTGCTTGAACAAAAGCAGCAGCCAACAGGCTTGTTCCTTGATAGTGATGACAATGTCGAAAGTTATGCTGACATACTGTCCAGCTTCGACTTGATCACCATTAATTTTCCCAAGTTTATTGATGGTAGAGGCTATTCTCTCTGCCGCATCCTCAGGGACCGTTATCATTACAAAGGGGATATCAGAGCCGTGGGTGACGTGCTTATCGATCAGATTTTCATGTTGCAGCGTTGTGGCTTTTCAAGTTATTACCTGAGAGAAGACCAAAAAGCAGAAGATGCTATCAAGGCATTGGATACTTTTAGCCTCAGGTATCAGGGAAGCAGTGATGACCCTGAACCACTCTATAGAAAAAGAAAGGTATCTTAGAAGAGCCTGATCCATCTTGTTAAGGGCTGCAATCCAATCTGCAGCCCTACCCTTCTCTTGTTTACCGGACTCCCAACCTTGGGTATATACTTGGTCTTTTAGCTTCAAGCAAAATGCGGGCTGGAATAGCCCTTTTATAAACAATCATTTATCTGGCGAGTCTAATGGAAAGTGGTTCCCTGCTCTTCTCTTTCTTTCTTATCTTCAGTGGTGCTGCAATACTCGCTACTGCCGCGCTATTTACCCGTCAACCTCTTCTGGTTGCCTACATCGTACTGGGTGCCTTCCTCGGCCCCTATGGCATGGAAATGGTTACGGATACCGGGCTTTTAAATGATATTGCTCACGTCGGAATTATATTCCTGTTGTTTTTGCTTGGACTGGATATGCAGCCTGCTCACCTTGGTCATCTGCTCAAGAAAACAGCTACGGTAGGACTCATCAGTTCGATCATATTTGCACTAACCGGTTATGGACTGGGGCTGGCATTTGGTTTCAGCCAAAAAGAAGCCGTCATAACCGGTGCTACAATGATGTTCTCCAGTACGATTATTGGTATCAAATTATTGCCAACCACGGTACTGCATCACAAACATACCGGAGAGATTCTTGTCAGTCTGCTGCTTTTGCAGGATCTGCTGGCGATTCTGGTTCTCCTGTTGCTTTACAACTTTGATGGTGGATTTGCTAACAGTAGAATGGACGTTCTGATGGCTCTCGCCGCATTACCCATGATCATAGCTGCGGCTTTTCTGGCAGTTCGTTATGCTCTGTTGCCATTGATGGCACGCTTTGACCGGTTTCATGAATACATGTTCCTGTTAGCCATTGGCTGGTGTCTTGGCTTCGCTGAACTGGCCCATGCCTTGAATCTTTCCTATGAAATTGGTGCCTTTATTGCCGGGGTCAGCATTGCTACCAGCCCGATTTCTCAATACATTGCCATTAATCTAAAGCCATTGAGAGATTTCTTCCTGGTTCTGTTCTTCTTCTCAATCGGTGCCAGCTTTAACCTGAATTTGTTTGGAGATGTTTGGCTACCTGCCCTGATCATGACAGTTATTTGTCTGCTTCTTAAACCCGCCACATTTGGTATTTTGCTGAGAGCCAATGAGAAAAAATCAACGGCATGGGAAGTAGGTTTCAGATTGGGCCAGACCAGTGAGTTTTCTATTCTGATTGCAGTACTGGCAACGGGACAGATGTTAATCGGGGAGATAGCAGCTCACGTCGTCCAGGCAACTGCCATACTGACTTTAATCATCTCTTCCTACGTTGTAGTGTTTAATTATGAATCACCCATAGCTGTGTCGGAAAAGCTGAGAAGAGACTAAATCGGGATAGGGCGTAGCCTCACAGCTACGCTCTATCCCGATCAGACAACTTTGGAGCAGTTAAGAAAAGTATCGACCCTGAGACAATCTTTCCCAGATTTTTCCAAAGGCATTATCGAGAGTCGTTTCAGCGGCCAGGCCCAGTTTGCTGGCCATTCCCTTTTTCACTTCATAGCTGACCTGAATAATGTCTACTGAGTCTACCTTGCTATAGATATATTCATCACTGGTCATGACTTGATCAATCAGGTTTTTCGCAATTGCCTGACGGCCATACCAGATTTCACCGGTGGCGATCTCTTCTATGTTCACCTGCTCACGTTCTTCCTTGATGAAATCTTTGAACAGCTCATGAGTATCCTGAATATCCTGCTTGAACTTATCACGGCCCTTTTCAGTGTTTTCACCAAGAACTGTCAGAGTGCGTTTAAATTCACCGGCAGTGTGCAGTTCAATATCAACGTCATGTTTCTTAAGCAATTTGTTGATATTGGGCAGCTGAGCCATAACCCCTATGGAGCCAATTATGGCAAAAGGCGCAGCAACAATCTGATTAGCCGTACAGGCCATCATATAACCACCACTGGCAGCCACTTTATCGACTGCAATGGTGAACT
>NZ_JAHHPS010000091.1:0-2051 GCF_024606275.1 Endozoicomonas sp. SESOKO4
CCATGACTTTCCTTCCGGCAAAAGTTTCTAAACAAATAGGGCAATCGTCGTCCGGCTTTTGATAAAGTGCTAACTTGCTATTTGGGCTGCTGGGTACTGTCATTTCGTTCATATCTTTTAGTCCTGTCTCTGTTTTTTCGGATAACTTAAGTTTTGGACTATCGTCTATCAATTTGGTTCCCTGTGCTTATTTTTTTGGTACGCCTGGCATGGGCATTAATTGGTCTCATGAACAATTTCAGGCGAAAGAGCGGGAAATATTATATGTCTAATATTTAGTGATCAAATTATATTTGTTTTTCTGATCCATTTGTGGCACATAGTTGGGTCAAACATCTGAATAGACCAAGAGATCCCTATGTCCGAATCCTGTTATTGGAACGATGTTCTTGTTTCTTTACGACAAATCATCCGGGCCACAGACCTGCATTCGAAGCGAATGATCAAAGTATGCGGGCTCACTATCCCTCAGGTGATGGTGCTCAGAGCAATAGAAACCCTGGGCGATGTGACAGTCAAAAGAATCTCCCAGGACGTATCACTGAGCCAGGCGACAGTAACGACCATCCTCAACCGTCTGGAAGACCGCCATTACATTGAAAGGGTCAGGAGTACCAGAGATAAACGTATTGTGAATGCCCGGTTGACCACCGAAGGAATGAGTGTTCTTAAAAGCACCCCGCCCCTGCTCCATGAAAAATTCATCGAGCGCTTTGAGTCTCTGGAAGACTGGGAAAAAACCCAGCTTCTCTCTGCCCTGCAACGGGTAGCTAACATGATGGATGCAGAAAGTATTGATGCCGCCCCGGTTCTGGATGTCGGTGTGCTGACTTCCTGAAAGCCGGTTAGCAAAAACGCCGTAAACCCTCGAAAGGGCGGGGAGTTTCACTTTGAACTCTTATTATTAGAGTTATAATCCATGAGCCTGAAATTTATAGTAAAAATCCCAACTACAAAAGCAGACATGAATAAGAATAACAGCTGCAACCGGATACAAAATATTGATGGCATCATCAATCCTGATGTGGGTTTGGATGTGCCGGTCTCGAAAATGGCCTCCTTAAAGAACTTGTGGTTCAGAGGAGGCTATTTTTTACCCTGTACGATGGTTTCGCAAGAGTTCTTTCGAGCCGCACCATCAGAGACGCAACACATCAGAAAAAGCAGAGGTCTGGCTTCTGTGACTGGCCAGTGTTCTGGTAAGGTTACCGGAAACAATAAAAGCATCAGGCTAACCATTAAGACGGGAGCTGGCCCTTGAGTGTGACCACTTGTCCATTCTGAGCGAGCAATGACTCAAAATATCCAAAGTCCGGCAGTAATAGTATTTCTTTCTCTCTCAAGAAGACCGCTGCGAGTTCATCGAATCTTACTTGTTCCACGACAAACGCTTTTACCTTCGCCAAGAATTCAGGCTGAAACATCCACTCTGCAAGGTGGTGGGCCACGACAATGACCCCATCTGACTGTTTGTCTGCTTCTTGTTCATTGGCCACCCAAACTCTCATTGAAAATCCTTGTAGCTCACGCCAGAGGGCGGGGTATAAGGGTGCATCTGCTGGTAGCTTTGCGTTGCATCCAGGATGCTTTGCAATGCAGTCGAATGATCATTACTGACTTCGATTCTCATGGGAGATGCTTCCCGGTCTGTAAGACTTTTGCCTGTTTCCGAATGATCTGCACGTGGAATGGACGGTACAACGTCCGTTTGGGTATCGGACTTTGATACGCTATTCTGCATCAATCCAGGTACCGTGCCAGCCGGTGTGCTTAATGATGGTGTCATTCCATAACTCATAATATATTCTCCTTAATAATTTAAAAGTTTGGGTAGGCAACGGATATTAAAGTTCACGTCCACCTGAATACTTGGACAGGCAACGGACATTAAAGTTCACGTCCACCTGAATACTTGGACAGGCAACGGACACTCAAGTTCAGGTTATTCCTTTAAGACTTCGAAGTTTTTCCAGCGCAGCAAATTCGTTACTTCGCCATTAATGGGCTTTACCCTTCTTGCGAAGGTTTCTTATTGACATCTCCGTTTGTCG
>NZ_JAHHPS010000092.1:0-19311 GCF_024606275.1 Endozoicomonas sp. SESOKO4
GAACCGGTCTAAATGGAGTTGCAGTCCACTGCATAACCGCTTTGCTAACTCGCCTCTACAGATTTAATTTCAGATAAAAGCCTTTAAAACCAATAACTTCCGAAATATGACGTTATTTTATGGGAGAACACACCAAATGACAATGCTTTTTTAAACCCCTGCCTGAAAAGATCAAATTCAGTGAAGCCATTTACCAGACTTGCCCCCACTCTACTGACATAAGGTAATGAGGTTCAGGCATTGTCCTTCTTTGCTTGAATACCTTTTTAGCCGCCGGGTGTAGTTTGATTTCCCTTAAGGCATCTTTATAGTTATCCACCGCAAAGCGAATTATTCTTCGCCTGTTCATTTTGTTCACTGTGCACTGATCTTTTAACGGGCAACTTTTGCAGGGAGCTCCCCCGTAAACCCAGCGAGCCCCGGGGGCTGATTATTCGCACTTTCATATCAAGCTTTGTCTCGAAATTGTCCCCTACAGAGGTCGGGACCATATCAAGGATGTATAGAGGGGTTTTTATCTTTGCAGGGCTTGGCCAGGGAACGCTGTTCACTCTTTTTGTACTTCTTGCTGTTTATACTATTCTTGGAGCTGGTCATGCGCCATTGCAGAAGTTTGAAGACAGCATCCGGGAGACCGACCAAGAATAGACTGCTCTGCTGCGGCGACATCAGATTGGTCTAAAAATCCCTCCTAGTTCAGCAAGTTGATCCACGATTCACCTTAACAAGTCGGAATTTTATGCTCAATTTTCTGCCATTCTCGCTACGGGGTCGTCCAATCGGGGGAACCGTTCAGCCTTCCCGATCTCCTATCGCACTTTCCCGGGAGTCGTGTATATGATCAAGCGGCAGCATTATCTGACCAGGTTGATGGCTCCTATACTCCTGTTACAGGCATTGAACATACGGGCTCAGGCTACGACTCAATCCCCAACCACGAACCCCTTTCCAACGGTTTCCTGCCAGTCTCTTACAAAGCAAACGCCGGGAGTTGAGCAGCAGTTAAAACAATACAGCCACCTTGTTCGCAATCGACAGTGCGTTGTTCTCACTCCCAACCCGGATGATGATTTGGACCAGAAGATAAAACAGATTCCTGAGAACACCGTTATACTCTTCTCGTCCGGTACTGTCCAGGCAGTGACACCTTCTCCATCAGCTTCTCCCGTGACGGAAAAAATCCAGGTTAAGTACTTTATTAGAAGAGAAATAGTGTTGAAGGATGGTCAGGATCTTCTTGGCGCTGCTGATGACGGTTTTGAAATCGTTATCATGCTTCACCCAACTTATAATAAAAAATATATGGTCAGGGCTGGAGCCACTGACAACTTCCATTTTAGAAAAACAAAAGACAGCCATATAAGACACATTACTTTCCTGCCAACTGGAACCGGAAATCGCAGGCCAGTTGACACTATTTTATTCGCAGAGTGTTTTAATCGGAGACTGATTTTAGAAAACAACGAGTTCAATCTTCCTAACCAGGCGGCAGTTGACCTTGATTGCAAAGAACCTCTGGATGCGTCGGCTCATCCAATGCGCCCGGGTCCGGGCCTGCGGTTCATCAATAACACGGCCATAGGTACTACTATCAACACGCCGACCAGCGAATACATTCCCGATGAGGTGATAAATATTAACCTTCCTGCCATCAGGAACCAGTCAAAGAGGATTGCTGTTATTGGGAACACTTTCCGGGGCAAAATGGCAAAAGCGGGTGAATTTATGCTTGGGCCCGGAACCAGTATGGATATCTTCAGAAACACGGTCTACATTGCCAGCTCCACATTACTCGGCGCTATTGCCCAACAGGGAGGTTTCGTTCTTATAGGACATAAAGATATTAATGCAGAACTTTCTCGTTATAATCTGGCAGGCAATGAGATCTGGGTAAAAGGAACAGCTATAACCGTCTTTACCCCCCTTAAACTGGCCCTGGCTTGCAATCACCTGCAGGCCGTCATTCCGTGGCAACAATTTAAACAAGAATTCAGTCTGAAAGCCATTCATCCATGGCCACAGGCAGCAGTTGAATGCACAAAATTGATGGGTTCATCCGTTGTCATGCCAAACCTGAATCCAACCGTATTAACAGCAACACCTACCCTCTATACAACCGGTCAGGTCGCGAATATCTGGAGTGCCATCAATGGCTCAACAGCCACTGCCTGTAGTGGACTGGTCAATCTGGAAGGTCTTTTATTCTTTGACTCTGAAGTCTGCTCGTCACTCATTGCAGAGTACGCTCAAGTTGACAAGACGGATTCCAGTTTCATTATGAATTCCAGTACCATTTCGACTTCCAGTACCACCAAGGTTCCCACTTCATCTGCGGGCAAAGCCATAAAGATTACTGGTTTAGGTGTCATAATCACCCTGACTCTATTGTTGCTTCTATAACCTGAATCAGGATAGGACACAGTTTCACTGCAACTATTCTTTTGATCGTTCTCCCGAAATGGCCAACCTCTTGGACTGGGTTACCCTGTTTGCCATGTCCGTCAATGAAGAAAATGCCTGTGTAGGCCGGGTTGTCACTGCACCTAATAATGGTGCAGCCGGTGTTATCCCGGCGGTACTCGCTTATTACACTCGATTCATCTCCCGCAATAATACCCGGGGCATCCGCGACTTTGTTGCTACTGCGGCAGCCATTGGCTCACTGATCAAAATGAATGCTTCTATTTCTGGCGCAGAGGCAGCCTGACGGCAGAAGTAGTAAAACGACTTCTGCCCTCTTTTCACTCACATCATTCTGAAGTTCAGATCAAACAGTATCCATACGGTTCCACCCACCATGATGAATATCAGAACTCCAGCAAAAAAAAGGGCTGTCAGATAGTCCTTGCCCGTATTTTTAAGGCTTATGTTCAAAAAAAAGCGTAAGTGGACCATCACCTGAATCAGAGCACAAATGGCGATAATGGCAAACAGTATTCTTGCCCGGAAAGCCGAAGACCAGACGACCCAGAAAGGAATGGCCGTCAGAATAATCGCCAGAACCAACCCTTTGAGATAGTCCTTCAGGCTATGCTCATGTGCTTGCACGATTGCCTCCTATATGAACACCGGCAGGTAGACCACAGAAAAAATCCCGATCCAGACAATATCCAGGAAGTGCCAGAACAAACCAAGGCGAAACAATCTGGAGCAGACCTGAGGCGTCAGCCCTTTCATGAAGACCTGTAGAGTCATCGTCAGGATACCGATCATGCCAATACTCACATGAATACCATGGGTAGCAACCAGCGTGAAAAATGACGACAAGTAACCACTGGCTTGAGGGCCTGCTCCCTCTTGAATCATTTCTAAAAACTCAACGACTTCGAGAAAGACAAAAGCAACACCAAAAACGATGGTGATGATTAACCATAGTATCACTGATGGTCGTTTTTTATTCATAGCAGCCAACCAGGCAAAACCAAACGTTACACTGGAGATCAACAGACAGGCGGTTTCAAAAAAAACATGTTTGAGATCAAAAAGATGAATGGGTTCAGGACCATTGGCAGTATTTCTGAACATACTGACATAGGTTGCAAACAACAGAGCAAAGATAATCGCATCTGTCATCAGATAGAGCCAGAATCCGAATTCCCGGTTATCAAGGCAGTCTTCACGGTGTTCAGACATAACTTGTCGGAGCATATCCTGATTCATGAGGCTTTCCTTTGGCTTAAGGCTTTCCTCTGGCTGAGGGCTCTTCGTACAATCACAATTTGCCCTGAGACATCAATTGGGCTTTACGTTGACTCTCGATGGCCATGATAGCTTCTGATGTGATGATCTCCTCGCCATAATCATTACAGCTTCTGACGATCAGTGTTGCGATAACACCGATCATGGCGAGAATAGCGAGCCACCATATATACCAGACGAAAGCAAATCCTACTAAAAACCCGAACAGACCAATCAAAACGCCTGCTCCGGTATTAGCGGGCATTATGATGGGTTTGTATTGATCAGGAAAATGATAGGCTTCCCCCTTATTTTTCATCTCCCAAAAGGCATCAACGTTGCTAACGTCTGGAATCACAGCAAAGTTGTAGGGTGCTGCAGGTGAGGAGGTGGCCCACTCAAGGGTTCTCCCATCCCATGGGTCGCCGGTCAGATCCCGGTTTTCGTTACGGTCTCTGATACTGACATAAAACTGCATAAAGACACTGAAAAGGCCAAGCAAGACAAAACATGCGCCGGTAAAGGCCACCAGCAAGAAAGGTTGCCAATCAGGATGAGTATATTGCTCAAGCCTTCTTGGCATACCCAATAACCCAAGGGCATAGAGCGGCATAAAGGCGAGGTAAAAACCGATAAACCAGCAGTAAAACACCACCTTGCCCCAGAACTCATTAAGCTTGAATCCAAAGGCCTTTGGGAACCAGAACTGAGTGCCGGCAAAGTAGCCAAACAAGGCACCGGGTATCAGCATGTTATGAAAATGCGCCACCAAAAAGGTGCTGTTGTGCATCAGGTAGTCTACCGGAGGTATGGCCAGCAATACTCCGGTAATACCTCCTATTACAAAGGTAATAATAAAACCGATGGTAAACAGCATGGCAGGATGAAAAACAATCCGCCCCCTTACCATGGTGAACAGCCAATCAAATATTTTAACACCAGTGGGAACGGCAATAATCATCGTTGCAATACCAAATATGGCATTGACGTTTGGACTGGAGCCCATGGTGAAGAAGTGGTGCAACCATACCGTGAACGACAACAGTCCAATAGCCATGGTGGCGTAGACCAAAGAGCGGTAGCCAAACAGCCTTTTCTTGGAAAATACCGCCGTTACTTCAGAATAAACACCAAACGCTGGCAGAATCAGAATATAAACTTCAGGGTGTCCCCAGATCCAGATGAGGTTGGCAAAGTTCATCATATTGCCACCCAGCTCATTGGTAAAAAAGTGCATCCCTAACGTCCGGTCCAGCCCAAGCAGAGCCGCCACCACCGTCAGCGCAGGAAAAGCAAATGCCATCAGGATACTGGTGCAAAAGGCGGTCCAGACAAACAACGGCATTTGCATCAGTTCCATGCCGGGAGCCCGACATTTCAAAATGGTCGTTATGAAATTGATGCCGGTCATGGTGCTGCCCACACCACTGACCAGCAGTGCCCAGATCCAGTAATCCACCCCAACACCCGGACTGAAGCCAATGCCTGAATAAGGCGGATACCCAGTCCAACCCGCCGTTGAGAATTTGCCCAGTACCAAAGAAATCCCCACCAGTCCGGCCCCTGCAGCAGTCAGCCACAAACTGACTGAATTCATAAAGGGAAAGGCCACATCTCTGGCACCCAGCTGCTGGGGAACGACGACATTAATCAGGCCGGTAAGAAATGGCATAGCCATAAAAAAGATCATGATGGTGCCATGAGTTGTAAAAATCTGCTCAAAATGCTCTGGCGGTAAATACCCTTCATTGTTGAGAGCAATAGCTTGCTGGGTTCGCATCATGATGGCTTCAATAACACCCCGGACAAGCATAACCAGCGACAGCAGAATGTACATAATGCCGATCCGCTTATGATCAACACTGGTCAGCCATTCTTCCCATAAGTAGCGCCATTTGCCAGCCCAAGTCACGATCAGAGCCGTCAAAAGCACAGCCATCACGGTAACAAGAGCACCTCCCACAGCGATCCAGCTGTAGAGTGGCAGTGCGTCAATGGTCAGTCTACCCAACATGGTTTACTCCAGACTTCTGGGCTTTTGCAGGGGCAAGGCACCACTGGCTCCGGTGTATTTAGCAATGATTTGACGGAACAACTCCGGTTCAACCCAGGAGTAATATTCCACCGGGTGTTTTCTCTCAGGTTTGAGCAGCTTCTGATAACTGATCGAATCCAGTCGTTTATTGGCTTTTTTGACCTTATCGAGCCATTGCGAAAAGTCGCCTTCAGACAGTGATTGGACCTCAAACACCATATGGGGAAAGCCACGACCGCTGAACTGGGTATTTCTTCCAGAAAAACGACCTGGTTCGTAGGCCCTGAGATTCAGGTAGGTAGTCATTCCGGCCATGGCATAAATCTGACCACCCAAGGCTGGAATTATAAACGACGTCATGACGGTGTCTGATGTAATTTCAATATTCAGCGGCCTCTCACTGGGAAAAGCCAGCTCATTGACTACCGCTACCTGCTGATCCGGGTAGATAAAAAGCCACTTCCAGTTCTGTGCTATAGCCTGAACCCTGAACGCTTTTTCACCAGTGACCAGAGGCTTGTAGGGGTCGAGTCGGTAAGTGTATATGACAACAAGAATACTGATCGCAACGACAATGACCAGCGGACCGGCCCAAATAAACACTTCTACAAAAATGGACTTGTGCCAATCTGGCTGATAGGCCCCCTTACCCTTGGCTCGATAACGCCAGCATGACCAGAAAGTAATCAGGTAAACGGGCAGCAAAGTAAATAGCATGATGGCTGTGGCCAAGAGCAACAAATCCCGTTCAGTTTCTGAAACCGGCCCTTTTGGATAAAGAATGGGAGAAGACTGCATACTGCAGCCCGACAACACAAGAAGTGCTAACAGAATCGCCAGCCATTCTGACAATAAAACATTACGACAGGATTTCATGAATGAATGCCACTGTCACAGGGGAACTGACCAGAAAAACCTGTATCAGACTCAATACAGCGTAGATCAAAACTCGGAAAGATGAACTGAACTTGAAGTAATTTAGCGAAGTCAGCCTTAATACTTACGACTATAACCGTATATTTTAGCTGGGTTATCTAAATGTTTAACCGGCATAATGATAACCAACTGGTTATCTGAACTAACGGAACAGCATCAAAACAGCGTTAAACAGCTCTATAATCAAATAGGAATTAAAACGAACAGGGAGGTATCGTTTATGAAAGTAGAAGGTCAACCCACCGGAAGGCTGCATCCTGAGACTAACAACTTTCAACAACCCGTCAGAGGGCATTTCCAAAGTCGTAATGTTGAACTGATGCCGAGCCTGGGCAGCCTGCTTTATCAACTAGCTGAGTTTTTTGAGGACGTAGCCATGGAGTTCAAGCCCGTCAGCGACTACCTTTGTCAGGTGCTCACGCTTAAGAACTTCATGAGATCCGCCAGCGATCTCAGGTACGAGGCAAATCAGGCCAGCATTGATTTTAAACGGAAGAAAACGGACTCAAGATCTGAGCGCGTTAAATTGACGGTGAGAAAAGAGGTGAATGAGCTGAAGCACGGCTTGAAAAACGGCTTGTTGGATATCAGAGAGGACTTAAAGGCAGCATTGAAAAAACTGACCAAGTAACAGTCAGGAGCCGGAACTTACATAAAGTTCCGGCTCCAACACTGTCTTAGCCCGCCATTTCCAGCAGCAGCTTGTTCAAACGCTGAACGTAGCTGGCCGGATCATCCAGCTGGCCGCCCGCAGCCAGGTTAGCCTGATCGAAGACCACACGACACAGGTCAGTAAAACGATCTTCATCAGCTTCCTGATCAAGACGGCTAATCAGAGGATGCTCCGGATTGATTTCAAAGATAGGCTTGGATTCAGGCATGGCCTGACCAGCAGCTTCCATGATCTTTCGCATCTGGGCGCCCATATCATGCTCACCCACGACGAGACAGGCGGGTGAATCCGTCAGACGGTGCGTTACACGCACTTCTTCAACCTGATCCACCAGAGCATCCTTGATACGCTTAAGCAGGTCTTCCTTCTCTTTGGCGCTTTCTTCCAGGGCTTTCTTGTCGCCTTCGTCGTCCAGCTGACCCAGATCCAGATCACCACGGGCAATGTCAGCAAACTGTTTGCTATCAAACTCGTTCAGGTGGGACATCAGCCACTCATCTACACGATCGCTCAACAACAGAACTTCGATCCCCTTCTTCCTGAAGACTTCAAGGTGAGGACTGTTAGCTGCAGCATTGTGGGTTTCGGCAGTAATGTAGTAGATCTTGTCCTGACCTTCCTTCATCCGGGAAACGTAACCTTCCAGCGACTGATCCTGCTCTACACCCTTGCTCTCAGTGGACGCAAAACGCAGCAGTTTGGCAACTTTCTCACGGTTAGCGAAGTCTTCAGCAGGACCTTCTTTCAGAACCTGGCCAAACTCTTTCCAAAACTCTGCATACTGCTCTTCTTCTTTTTTGGCCATTTTTTCCAGCATGTCCAGAACACGCTTGGTCAATGCCCCTTTCATACTGTCTACAGCCGGGTCTTTCTGAAGGATTTCACGGGATACGTTCAAAGACAGATCATTAGAATCCACCACACCCTTGATAAAGCGCAGGTACATGGGCAGGAACTCATCAGCCTGATCCATGATGAAAACGCGCTGAACGTAGAGTTTCAGCCCTTTCTGCATGTCACGGTTATACAGATCGAAGGGGGCCTTGGCAGGAATGAACAGCAGGCTGTTGTATTCCAGCTTGCCTTCAACACGGTTATGACTCCACTTCATGGGATCAGCAAAGTCATGGCTGATATGTTTGTAGAACTCTTTGTACTCGTCTTCAGAAATATCGGAACGGGAACGGGTCCACAGGGCCTTGGCAGTATTCACCGTTTCCCACTCAGGCGCCTGGTCTTCCTGCTTTTCTTCTTCTGAAGACATATCCTGCTTGACCATCAGAATCGGCATGGAGATATGGTCAGAATACTTGCGGATAATGTTGCGCAGACGCCAGCCGTCGGCAAATTCTTCAGCATCCTCTTTCAGGTGCAGGATGATGGAGGTACCACGCTTCTCCTTGCTGATGCCTTCAACGGTGAATTCACCAGAACCATCAGATACCCAACGAACGGCTTCTTTAGCAGATGCATCGGCCTTGCGGGTTTCTACAGTCACCTTATCCGCAACAATAAAAGCAGAGTAGAAACCGACACCGAACTGACCAATCAGCTGTGAGTCTTTCTTTTGGTCACCGGTCAGTTGTTTCAGGAAATCAGCGGTGCCGGACTTGGCAATGGTGCCCAGGTGAGCAATGACATCTTCACGGTTCATACCAATGCCGTTGTCAGCAATGGTGATGGTCTTGTCTTCCTGGTCAAAATCCACACGGATATCCAGGTTAGGATCGCTCTCCAGTAAGCCATCGTTATGCAATGCTTCAAAGCGCAGTTTATCAGCAGCATCTGAAGCGTTGGAGACCAACTCCCGTAAAAAGATTTCGCGGTTGGAATACAGGGAGTGGATCATGAGGTGAAGAAGTTGCTTGACCTCGGTTTGGAAACCCAGTGTTTCTTTTTTAGCTTCGACAGTCATTTGACCCTCTACATTGTTTTCTGGCAGAGGCCAGCGTTCAGAACAGTTATTCTGAGCGCTCAGCCTGATCATAAATTACTTTGAAATTAATGTGGGGACAGGTTTTTTGATTTCAAGACAGAATTATGGATTTTTTTGAATATTAATCTAAGTCCCTGCTCCTTTTCGTTTACGACTCCTTTTCGTTGACGGACAGCGCATCGAGCACTTTGGAATGGAACTCCCTACGATAGAGAATGACCACCACCATAACCGTACTGATAACAAAAAGAGACGGGTGAATAAACCAGGACAGTGTGGCCAAAGAGAAATAGTAGGCACGCAAACCATAGTTAAAGTGGTTGGCCGCCAGCGTCATAATAAAACCCGCCTTGTCCGCAAATACTTTCTGTTCCGTTTTATTACCACTGATATCCTGCATCAGGGGAGCACTCCCCATGAGAACACAAGTAAAGTTGTATAGTCTGAGACTCCATGTGAACTCGAAAAAGGTGTATACGAATATAATCAGCATCACCAATACCTTGAGTTCCCATAGCTCACGGGTATTGGTCGACACAAAAGGCATACTCGACAGAACACCTACAGCTTCTTCTGATGCTGCAATGCCGGTGACCAGACCCGCCATGACCAGAATACTGGTGGAAGCAAAGAAGCTGACAGATGCCCGAAGACTCGCGAGAAGACTCGCATCGGCTATTCGATTATCCCTGCCAAGCAATCGGTACATCCAGTCCCTTCTGTAGAGTGCCAGCACGCTGGCCAGGCAGGACGTCGCTTGTCCTTTGCGATAGGCAAAAACGGTATACCCTACCCAGAGTAAAATCAGCGAGAGGAGAGCCAGCCAGTCAAACCAGGAGGCAATCCCAGATAGATTGACCATAGTGTCCATCCTGTTGGGTTATTGTTGTCATTCGATAAGACAGTTTGTCTAATGCATCCCGATGGTCATGACAGCGAAATCAACACCAGCCTCTGGCCCGGAAAAGATCAAAATGCCGAAAACATATGTTAAAGTGGCCTCAACTTGAGACTCTATGACTGCTTCGGGCTCAGCGTTCACTGGTTAACACCAGCATTAATATAGACTAATGTTTCAGTTTTATCGGCCGGCACCTCAGGATCAACCACCTGAATTTTTCTTATCGGCTTTTTTCATTCCAGCTTGGGCTTTACCCGGTGCCATCGCCAATAGGAGAAAGGATGACAAGTTCACAATTTATACTAGGCTGGGCAGCCTACCTGGCAGGTGCAACGGGTTGTCTGGTGTCCCTGATTATGATTACGGGAAGACTGCCGGTCCGCTTCAGGCGTTTATTATGTTTAACAACCGCCGTCCTGCTTTATACACCCTGGTGGTTAACCAGAGGTTCCGATCTGCTTTCTCCTGCACTGTTGACGATGGTATACGATGGCATGACCCACGGCTTTGAAACCATGACCAGAGCAGGACTGATCACTGCGATCACCGCTGGGTCGGCGGCTCTGGTTGCCATTATTCTGCCGGTAAAAAAAACAGGTAAAGACAAGAAAACAAATGAACAAGCACCAGAGCCTTCTGGCAACCGGAAACAATCCAAAAGGCAGGAACCCACCTGTTGATCAAATTTCGTGCCCCCTGGGACGGAAAGTGCGAAGAAACAATAAGAACGGACCGTTGAAATGTGTGAACTGCTGGGCATGAGTGCCAATACACCAACCGATATCTGCTTCAGTTTCAGTGGTTTGATGCAGAGAGGTGGACGCACCGGTCCCCACAGTGATGGCTGGGGTATCGTCTTTTATGAGGGAGCGGGGGTCCGTGAATTTCGAGACCCCCATCCCAGCTGTAAGTCAGAAATTGCCAGGCTGGTCAGGAATTATCCGATCAAGAGCGATATTGTGATCAGCCATATCCGTCAGGCGAATGCCGGACGGGTTGCTCTGGAAAACACCCACCCTTTTACCCGGGAGTTCTGGGGACGAAACTGGACCTTTGCTCATAATGGCCAGCTTAAAGGCATCAAGAAAAAACCGCTTTGCTATTACCGTCCCGTAGGCACCACTGACAGCGAATATGCCTTTTGTTGGCTAATGTGCAAGCTCAGGGAACGCTTTCCCAGCCCCCCTGCCCGGGCTGCAACACTGCATCGCTATATCCACAAGCTGGCACTGGAACTAAGAGAGCTGGGAGTGTTCAATATGTTGTTAACGGATTCAAAACACCTTTATTGTTTCTGCTCAACCAAACTAAGCTGGATCACCCGGAAGGCGCCTTTTGAAAAAGCGACTTTGAAGGATGATACGTTGAGTGTTGATTTTAAGCAGGTGACAACAAAAAACGATGTTGTCACCGTAGTCGCCACCGAACCCCTGACCACCAACGAGAACTGGAACATTATGAAATCCGGAGAGTTCATTGCGTTCCGGAAAGGCCAGGTTCATTACCACCATGAGTGAATCAATGACCCGGATCTCCCCATCACGGATACGGATAGGGATTTATTCATGAATATCGCTCCAGCGAACTTCTCCGGAGCGAATTCTCTGTGCCGACATGTAATACACCAGTTGACCTGCCCTGACTCGCTGTTCACCATTGGGGTTAAGAACCAGATCATCACCGGTAGCCGTTTCAGCGACTCCCAGAACAATAGCTTCATGCTGTTTCTTCATAAATTCCAGCAATCGATTGAAACTCACTCCACCAAAGTCTTCAGGGACTTTAACACTGTATTGTGTCGGACCAATCAGTGTTGACAGCAACTGTCCTTGGATGCGAGATGAACCAGGGTCCTGGGCTGATCGCACCAGCATTTCCATGGAAACACTGGTATGGCATTCCACTTGCGGACAATGGGACTTGAGCAGTTTTACCATATGTTCCCGTTCGAACCAGGCCACGATATGGGCGGATTTGGTCAGTGCCGTCACGGTCAGACAACTAGTCAGTGTCTTGTCATCGTTGGAACGGTAGATGATGACCCGGTCGGCGGCGGTCACTCCTGCCCGGCTGAGCAGCTCATAATCACTCAAACTCTTACCCTGAATGAACAACACCTGATCAGGAAAAGGGTTATCCATTTCTTCTGTGGCACAGAGTACCACCTTACGGTCTTCTCTGCGGATATCCCCAAAAATTAGTTTAATCATTTTGGCTGTCCTTTCGGGATGCCAGCCCAGAATCACGATATGCCCGGTCAATGTTGAATAATCGCCTTTCCCCTTCATGTCCTTTCTCCATAGTTCAACAAAAAATGAAGACAGTTTGCCGAGAAAACCGGCAAAAACCACTAAGCCGCCCGGCATGACCAAGAGTGAAGCAACCATTTTTCCGCCCGATGTCTGTGGGCTGAAATCACCATAACCCACCGTAGTCGCCGTTGTCACAAAATAATAAAACCAGGTCTCCGGAGCACTCAGTTCGGCTTCTCCGGACAGAAACATTAACAACCAGCTGCCAAGAAATAGCAGTAGCAAAAGAACAAGCAGAGCTAGCCAGCTCAACTTCATCAGATTCTGACTAATAAAATGCAGGCTTGTCTTCAGCATTCCCAATGCCTGTCCTCCATGTTCAGCTACGTCTATCGATCAGAAGTGTCATCCCCTCTGTGCCGGTGACGATCACTGAGCAGCCTTTCTCAAGATCTCCGGGCGCTTTCACGGACCAAAGGGTATCACCTATCCGGATCTTCCCTTGTCCGCCTGGCAGGTCATTTTCCAGAACCAGCACCCGACCGATCAATTGGGCAGAACGCTGGTTCAGCTGAGGGTAATCACTTTTTTCATTCACCCGGCGGAAAAACTTCCAGTAAGCCACTGTAAAGACCAGGCTGCCCAGTGCAAACCAGACCAACTGCCAGGCCCAGCTTGTTTCAGGTAGCTGCCATACTATCGCTGCCAATAATAAAGCCGCTGCAGCACTGCCCAGAAGGAAGCCACCTGCCCCAAGAGCTTCCAGCCCCAGGCACAGAAACATAACGATCAGCCAGTGCCAGGGTTGAAGAGTGTTCAGAAAGTTCATTGATCAATCAGATCCTCTCAGGGTGTTTTCTTCAAGTCGTCCACGAGTTCTTTAATACCCGCCAGCGAACCAATCACATTACCAGCTTCAAGCGGCATCATGATGGTCTTGCTGTTCTCCGCAGCAGCAACAGATTGCAATGCATCCACGTATTTTTGCGCAACAAAATAATTAATAGCCCGGGCGTCCCCGTTAGTAATAGCCTGGGAAACCACCTCAGTTGCCCGTGCTTCCGCCTCCGCCAGTCTTTCTCTGGCTTCAGCTTCTCTCTTGGCTGCTTCCAGTTCTCCTTCTGCTTGCAGAATCTGAGCCTGCTTTTCACCCTCTGCGACCTTAATAGCAGCTTCCCGGCTGCCCTCTGCTTCGAGTATTTGAGCCCTTTTCTCACGCTCCGCTTTCATCTGGCGAGCCATCGACTCCACAAGATCACCCGGAGGAGCAATATCCCGAATCTCGATTCGAGTCACTTTCACCCCCCAGGGACTGGTGGCTTCATCAACCTTGACCAGCAGCATGTTGTTGATACGGTCACGGTTGGACAGCATCTCATCCAGTTCCATAGACCCGAGAACAGCACGAATGTTTGTCATCACCAGATTTTGCATCGCCCGATAGAGTTCATTGACCTCATAGGACGCACGAACGGCATCCTGCACCTGGTAAAAGCAAACGGCGTCTGTCGTTACCTGAGCATTATCGGAAGAGATAATTTCCTGTGAAGGTATATCAAGAACCTGCTCCATCATATTGATTTTCTTACCAACCCTATCAACGATAGGCACTATGACGTGCAGACCGGGAGAAAGTGTTCGGGTGTACTTACCGAAACGTTCTACAGTGTAATGAAAGCCCTGTGGAACCATTCTGACACCAGTACCAATCAGCACAGCGATCAGAACTACCAGTGCAATGGCTGTAAACTCAAAACCCATTTAGTCGCTCCTTCACCTGAAAAGTATGATCAATCCAGCAAACAGTCTGACAGAAAAAATCAGCAATGTCCTAAATCTGTCGTTCTCTCAAAGGACAGAGAGATCCTTGATCGATGCCATCGCCGATCAGACAAAATATAAAATAAGTATTCACAGCAGCTACAAACCTCGTTAGAGTGCTGACAGAACTCTAACATCAAGAAATCCGATTGTGATCATGAAATTCGATTCTACCGACAGTTATATCGCAACCAGTGAACTGAAAACCGCTGTGAATGCCGCCATTGCCCTGCAACGTCCTCTGCTGATCAAGGGCGAACCCGGAACCGGAAAAACCATGCTCGCAGAAGAAGTGGCAGAATCCCTGGGAAAACGACTGCTGCAATGGAACATCAAGTCTACCACCAAGGCTCAACAGGGATTGTATGAATACGATGCGGTTTCGAGACTGCGTGACTCCCAGCTGGGTGATGAAAAAGTACACGACATCAGTAATTACATTGTCAAAGGTAAATTGTGGGAAGCCTTTGAAGCCAATGAACAGGTGGTTCTGCTCATTGATGAAATCGACAAGGCTGATATTGAGTTTCCCAACGATCTGCTTCAGGAACTCGATAAGATGGAGTTCTTTGTTTACGAGACCCGAAAAACCGTCAAGGCCCGACAACGCCCCATCGTGATCATCACCAGTAACAATGAAAAAGAACTGCCGGATGCGTTTCTGAGACGTTGTTTCTTCCACTATATCCGCTTCCCTGATCCGGGCACCATGAAGCAGATTGTCGATGTTCACTTCCCCACTCTGAAGCAAGGTCTGGTTTCCGAAGCTCTGCAGATGTTCTTTGAATTAAGGGATATCCCCGGCCTGAAGAAAAAACCTTCTACCTCTGAGCTAATTGACTGGCTCAAGTTACTTAACTCTGACGACATACCTGCCGATGTACTCAGAAACCGTGACACTCGCAGCGCTATACCACCACTCTATGGAGCTCTGGTTAAAAACGAACAGGATGTTCAACTACTGGAACGACTCGCCTTTATGACCCGTCGATAAGGTGAACCGATGCTGACTCACTTTTTCGATACAGTTCGCGCCTTTGGTGTCCCGGCCAGTACCCGGGAATATCTTGACCTGCTCAGGGCGATGCAGGCCCATGTGGTGTTTGCGGATACCGAAGCTTTCTATCAACTGTCCAGGGCCATACTGGTAAAGGATGAACGTCACTATGATCGCTTCGATAAAGCCTGCAAAGCTTTTTTCGACGGTATCGAGAGTGTTGAAGACTTGCTTGAAGCCACCATACCGGAAGAGTGGCTCAGAAAAGAATTCATCAATCAACTCAGCGAAGAAGAGCGGGAAAAACTCAAGGCCCTTGGCAGTCTTGAAGAACTAATGGAGACACTGAAGAAGCGTCTGCAAGAGCAAAAAGAACGTCATGCCGGGGGGAATAAATGGATAGGTACCGGCGGCACCTCCCCTTTTGGTGCTTACGGCAACAACCCAATGGGGGTTCGCATAGGGCAACACGAGAGCAGAAACCAGAGCGCCACCAAAGTCTGGGACAAACGGGAGTTTCAGAATCTGGATGACGACGAAAGACTGGGCAATCGCAATATGAAAATGGCGCTGCGCAGGCTCAGAAAGTTTGCACGACAGGGTGTTCCTGATCAGCTGGACCTTGAAGCTACCATTCGATCCACGGCTAATAAAGGGTTGCTGGACATTAAAATGGTTCCGCAAAGACGCAATTCAGCAAAAGTACTGCTTTTTATGGACATCGGTGGTTCGATGGATGCTCACGTCAAAGACTGTGAAGCTCTGTTTGCCTGTGCCCGCTCTGAATTCAAGCATATGGAGTTTTTCTACTTCCATAACTATCTCTATGAGTGGGTCTGGAAAAACAACGTTCGTCGACAAACTGAAAAGACCGAAATTTGGGACATCGTTCATCGCTTTGGCAAAGACTACAAAGTAATTTTTGTGGGTGATGCCCAGATGTCACCCTATGAAATCACCTCACCAGGCGGGAGCGTTGAACACTGGAATGATGAACCGGGGCACAACTGGATGCAGCGTGTTCTGGATCATTTTGACAACGCTATCTGGTTGAACCCGATCAATAAAGACAGCTGGCCTTTCACCCATTCTACAAAGATCATCCATGAACAGTTCGAGGGCAGAATGTTTCCTCTGACGATCAAGGGTCTGGAAGAGGGTATGAAAGAACTGTCCTCTAAAAGCTGAGCTATGAAAACAGTCAAGGTTATTGAAGATTATAAGGCATGCTACCCAGACCCAGTGACTTTCAGTAAAGGCGACCATTTGACCTTGGGTAAAAGTGATAATGAATTTCCCGGATGGATCTGGGTCACTGCCACCTCAGGTAAAGAGGGTTGGGCTCCCTTGCCCCTGATAAGACGTTTGAACCAGAAACAGGGAATGGCTCTGGAAGACTACACAGCGAGAGAGCTCAGTGTGAGCATGGGAGAAGACTTGATAATCGTTCGCGAGATTAATGCTTGGGCCTGGGTAGAAAACCAACAGAAACAAATGGGCTGGGTGCCAATTTCCAAATTCGCTGAAGGCAGTCACGAAAGTGGTTAATACACTATTTGCAACACCTGAAAACAGTCAATGCCCACTGTGCAATACCATACCCCATGACCTTGCCAGATAAACATAGAGACTATTTCAGGTGCTCTGAGTACTCACATATCATCCAGCGCGGGGGCTGGACTTTGGCTGCGGGCCCGGGCCCCACACTTTCTTTGATTATGGCTGAAGCCGGTTGGCCTATGGCTTTGTATGATCTCGTGTTCCCGGATGAGAGAGTTTTGGAGAAAACATACGACCTTATTACGGCGACTGAAGTCATAGAGCACATCCATCAACCCGCTGCCTGGCTGTCCAAACTCTGGAGTATGATCAAGCCCGGTGAAATACTGGCATTCATGACCAAACTGATGATTGATAAGGAAGCCTTTTCCCGATGGCAATACAAGAATGAACCTACCTATGCCTGTTATTACTCAGAAGAAACTTTTCAATACCTTGTTGAACGATCGCAGGTAGTGTTTAGTTTTGAAGCTCGGGATGTTGCCTTTTTCTACAAATCAATTCATTTAATACAGTTAGTACCTCAATATCAGGGATAGCATCTTTTCTTGACAGAGAACAAGATTAGCCCTTTGCTGACAACGCGAGGCTGAATCAAAAATTCAGAGGCATTAACGGCTTTTTTGTTATTGTCTGATACGGGCTACTCGATTCATACAACAATTCCCTGTGCATGGCGCTTACGCTCCAATCCAAGCCTGCAAGAATAGCTCAAAATGCTCATCGTCGTAATGCTGAACATGACATTCAACAGAAGCGGTGTCAGGTAGCTATTAGTTAAAGACCATCTCCGGCGATTATAAAGCACGTCAATGTTTCTGGTTCAAGCTGTCTATCCAGAAGTACTTATAACCGGATATCGTCCGATATCTGTTTGACCTGCAAAAGCTCGAATAATCGGTCCGTTTCCTGGGCAAGATGGCGATCTCTGGCCAATACTCCTGAACCTTCATCAGACTCATGAGTACCCCATGCAACCGTTACTTTGCCCCACTCAACCACCATTCTCGGATGATGCACGTAGGATTCCGCCAGTCCAGCAACGGCGTTTAGAAAACAGAGAGACCTTGAATATTTTTTGAAGGTATAGGATTTCTCAAGGTGATCAATGCCTTCGTACTGACACAATGACCAGTTACTCATAAATTGCCCTCTTGATGGTTTATTGTTCAACCGAATGCTCATGGCGAAAAAGCACACTGATGATAAAACGGAGTTTATAGTGCTAACCACAGAAGAATAAATGAATTTTGGACTTTGATCGAATCCTCTACGGAAGGAAATGACAACCGTATGAGTAAATGTGGGAACCAGCAAGGGCTATACAGTATATATCTGTTCAAGACATAACTGCCTTATGGCGTGTGAGCCTCATATCCATACGCTGCACAGCCTGCTGCAACTAATAAAGAGCCTTTTATCAAGCCTCTTCGCTTTCTTCCTGATCAACCTTTTCAGCCTGGAGCTGTTCCAGTTCCTGCTTACTGGCATTGAGCTGCTGAGTGAGCTGCTTTTGCTTGGTTTTCAGTGTCCCATTCTCTGTGGTCAGAGTTCGATTCTGCTCCTGCAGACGTTTGATCTGTTTCTTCATGCGATCAGGATTGCTGGCTCGCAGCGTTTTCAGCTCGTTATCAGCGCTCTTGACTTGCTTATTCAGCTTTTCAGCCTTCTGCTCAGCCGCATCAAGACGTGACTTCAGCTGAGTCACTTCTTTATCGTGCTGATCAGTGATTTCAAGGAGAGCTTGCAGGCGCTGTTGCTCAATAACGTCCAGTTCTTCATTTTTAAAGAAACGGCCTCCCGCGCTCAGGGTACCCATATTAATTACCTACCTCCGGAAAGAGTTTGAAGTGATGACAATAGGAAGCAGCCCTTGCCAGCGCAGGGCATCCACACATGTATGGGGAATATTTGATAATGAGATCAATTGTTCTTCATTCAATGGCTGGCAAAAGCAGACTGACTTTAGACGGGGGCAAGTTTATTACACTTACCCCTCATAGGAAAGAGCAATCTACACAATTTTTTACAATACTGCCAGTTTATTTGCTCATTCTGATGGCATTATGGGTCAATCAGGCCTCTGGCACGGCTTCCAGTGTTTTTATCAGGTAGTTCCAGAAATTTTCAACCGCCGGAATATGGACTTTTTCGTCCGGTGAATGAGGAAACCGAATGGTTGGACCAAATGAAATCATATCCCAGTTTGGATAGGCACTGCCCAGCAGTCCACACTCCAGGCCAGCATGAATTACTTTAATCTCAGGCTCGTAGCCGAAAAGCTGCTCATGAATGTCCACCATAGTTTTCAAAATAGCGGATTCGTTATTAGGCTTCCATCCCGGGTAAGCCCCCTGCTTTTTGACTTCAGCCCCCATTAACCGGTATAAACCGGCAATGCTCTCGGCATGTTCTTCCCTGGCACTGTCAATCAGGCTTCGCACCATATTTTCAACGGTAATCTGGCCATCTTTTATCTTGATGATCGCCAGATTATTTGACGTTTCCACCACACCTTCCAC
>NZ_JAHHPS010000093.1:0-3436 GCF_024606275.1 Endozoicomonas sp. SESOKO4
GCCGGGCGAATTGTAGATGAGCAGAGGGACTGCCCGTTTTGCCGGGAAACACCTTTGTCATACATGAAGGTGATCGACAAGTCTTTTTATTGAATGTGCGAACAGTGCTAGTCTGTTGCTTGAGAATGACAGACACATCTTGTGCCCATTATTGGTACCTTCTATAAGCGACAACGATGGTTATAAACTTTTGTGGAGTGAAAGAAAACGGGACTAAACCGTCTGTATGCAAAGCCCGGAATAAGTCATTCTTCAAGGCTTATGTATACGACAGCAGTATATTTGTTATGGACAAATTGCAGCTCGGCAGTGCAGTTGTTTTAACGAATGCAGGTGAAATATGACCTTAGGGTATTCTTTTAAGACGCTTTTGTTTTCAGTGTGTTTGTCTTTTTATCAGCAGGGACTGGCAAACGACACCTATGACCTTGAAGAGTTTCGCAATTATCACAAGACGAACTCAAGGCCGCATTCAAATAAACAACAAAGTCATACAGGTCAGAGCCCACTTGAAAACATCCGCATTGGTTTTGTCAGGCTTAATTTAGCCTCTGGCAATGTATCTGGAGATGAACGACTGGAAATCTGTGAAAATTACGAGGTTGCTGAACAAGACTTTAAACGTCTGGGTAATTTTTATTTTAATTATGTGGGTATGGGTGATCCTCAAAATCGAAAAGTTCGCATTCAAAAAATGCTGAGACTAATACATCATATATTCGCTATTAATATAAATATGATTAATGGGCGAAACCGGGCAGAGATAGAGCTAATCAATGAAACGGCAAAAAGTCTTTTTGAACAATTGTTTATGTCTGCCAAGATAAATGGCAGAAGTAATCCTTATTACAATTATTTCTATTCCGTTCCGGAAAAACATACATCCAACTATGTTGGTGTTGACAACTGTCTGGTCCTGATGCTTCTTGCTTTTCTTGGTCCCCACTTTCTCTATAAGAATCGACTTCATGGCCACTTTACTCTGTTGCATAACGTATATACAGGACAAAGCTACGATCAAGCATTCGACACTGGGTTGCTTTCTAAAAATATCAATGAATATAATTCTCCGCAAAGCCTTGCCAATCAGTTAAATACAGCCGGATTGGACGCAGAAACAGCACTGTTAATCGGTTTAACTGCAATGGCATCAGCCGCTTTTCAGCGCATGGATTTAGGACGGGTCTCGCTGGAGACACTGGAAACTGTGTTGATAGGGTGTTTGCCAAACGAGCTTCTGCCCATTATCTACAGCAATATAGCCAGTCATTGCCGCTCTGGACGCTCGTGTCCTGTACCCGGGGTTATGTATTGCGCGGATAGCATTAGCGGCATGCAACACTTTATATTCAGTATTGTGGGTATTTTCCTCGTGCCCGGAATGTTGGAGGCGTCATCGTCAGAAAGTCTGGTCTTTCTTGTGGATTATTCTGAGTGTTCAGACAGTGAGGGTTCAGAGAGTGATCTCACTGTTGAGGAGTCGGATTCTGAGCATCAGGATCAGTCAACAGTCATTCAACAACAAAATGAATTGATAACCGAGCTAAGACAGGAATTAGCAAGCCAACCTGCAACGGGCGAAGCCGGCGCAGTTGGAGGTGCTTCAGGAGGAATCAAAAAATGTCCAATTTGTTTCAATCCAGTGGAAGACATCAGGGTGTTACAAAGTTGTGGACACGCTGGTTTTTGTGAAGATTGTGCCGGGCGTATTATAGATGAGCAGAGGGGCTGTCCGTTCTGTCGGGGAACACCGTTGTCATACATCAAGGTTATCGACAAGTCTTTTTATTGAATGTGCGAACAGAGCCATTGTATTGCCTGATGCTTCTTTTTCCAGATTCGTTTGATCAGCTCTTGGATATCGCGTTCCGGATGGTAACTGATGCGTGTGGATACATCCGGGACCAGATTCCAGGTGACTGGTGTCAATGGAAACATCCGAATCAGCTTTTTCTATTGGTCCCTATGGCCTATACAAATAGGTGCTAAGGACGCTTACATAAAGCTCATTAATAGTAGTACAGATGTTTTAATGAATGTCGGTGAAAGTATGACCATTCCATGTGCCTTAAAGACGCTTTTGTTTTCAGTGTGTTTGTTTGTTTATCAGCAGGGGCTGGCAAATGATACCTATGATCTTGAAGGATTTCGCCAGTATCAAAAGACAAACTGGAAACCGCCTTCAAAAAAACAAAGGCGAACAGGACAACCCGTCATGAGTCCACTTGAAAATATCCGTATTGGTTTTTTCCGGCAAAAGGGACACCCCGTCTGCTCCCGTACAAATCGCTCAGCACAATTCTTGCACATACCGGCGTGTCCACAACTTTCTAATACCGTCATTTCTTGCGGTGGCTCGAAACAAACCGGACACTCTATGATTCCTCCCGGTGCGCCTCCAACTGCACCCGCTTCCTCCGTTGCAGTTTGGCTTGCTAATTCCTCTCGTAGTTGGGTTATCAGTTCACTTTGTTGTTGAATGACTGTTGCCGGGTCCTGATGATCAGAATACGGCTCCCCATCAGAAGCCTCAAACTCAAACTCAACCTCAACTTCATCCCCACTGTCTGAACCATAATCGGTTAGATAGTCCGAGCTTTCTGACGATGATATCTCTGATATTGAAGGTTCGGGGTCAATACCCAAAATACCGTGTGTAAACTCTTGCATGCCTCTCAAGTCGAGCATAAGCGGAGGTACGGGGCATGAGCGCCCGTTGGGGCAAAAGCGGGCTATATTGCTGTAAATGATGCCCAGAAGCTCGTATGGCAAGTAATTTATCAACAATTTTTTCAGTGTATCTGGCCACCACTTAATTCCTGAGTTCATATGCTCGAAAGCTGCTGATGCCATTGTATTTAAACCAATCAGAAGTGCTGTTTCTGCATCCAGTCCGGCTGTAGTGAATAAATAGGCAACGCTGTGCGGAGTATCATATTCGTGGATATTTCTGGGAAGCAACACTCCGGAGAATGCCCGAGCGTAACTTTTTCTGGTATAGCCGTTATGCAGCACGCTAAAGTAGGCATATAAGTCACTCTGGGAAAGAAAGTGGGGACCAAGAAAAGCAAGAAACATAAGGACTAAACCATTATTAACACCAACAGAATTGGACTGATTTTCTGCCGAATCTGAATAGAAATAATGGCAATAAGGATTATTTCTGCCATCTATGTTCTCAGACAAAAACAATTGTTCAAAGAGGCTTTTTGCCATTGCATTGATTAACTCTTTGTTTTCCGGGCTTTGTCCATTGAGCATGCTGATATTTATATCGAAAATACTATGCATTAGTCTCAGCATTGTTTGAATTCGACCTCTTCGATATAGAGGATTACCCAGATTCACATAATTAAAATAAAAGTTGATCAGATGTGTAAAGTCTTGCTCAGCCCCCTCGTAATTTTCACAGGTTTCCAGCCGCTCATCTCCAGAC
>NZ_JAHHPS010000094.1:0-1079 GCF_024606275.1 Endozoicomonas sp. SESOKO4
GCGCCCGGAAAAAATAACATCCATAACATGTCGATTAAAATACTCTCTCATATTATTTCTGTTCTCGCGCAGACCAATGATTAACTTGTTGGTTCTACAAGGTTCACGAGCACTATCAACCAGTTCCTGCCTGAATTTTACGAAAAAATTAAAGACAATACCGAACTCAGAAAAAAAGCCTCTTCCATCAAGAAGGGTTCGAAAAAATGGATATATCTCCTTCAACAATTTCTCGAACCTGATTTTATGCCAAAAGTTACCAAAAGGAACAATCTTTGGGGTAACATCATCCGGTACGTTTTCCTTTTTTTTAAGATAATCAACCAGCATATCCTCCCAACTGTAATGTATTCCAGGCCAACAAGCTTTCGCTTCCTCTGCTGCCCATTCGGAAAAAATAGCATTTAGAAAAGACTGTATCTCTTCAACCCGCTCGTGGCTCATGGTTTTAGCCGCCACGTATTTCTCGGGGCTCCTTTCAATAGTAAAACACCGATCATGAACCAGACCTTCCTGGCATAAAATAAAATCGATAAAAATCTCTGTTAATTCATCTCTTTGAACATCTTCATAACGTTCCCTTGCGATTTCTTTGTATATCAGTGAATGCGTGAGGTTTTCAATGGTCCTTCGGAAACGCTCAGCCACCTCCTCAGCGGTAAACGTCTCGCTGAGTCCGGCTAAATTTATGGCCTCACAATCATGAGAATTAACCCAGTGGGAAACTTTTCGCTCGGGAATCGTCTGATTGGCAATCTTATGACCGCAACCCGACACAATAGAGCCGAGCCCTCTTAGGTTCTCTGCCGATGCAAAGGATGTATCCTCAACCCGTAGCTTTCTTGAGAAACTTTTGAATACTTTTTGTTCTGAGTCAAAGCTTTCATCATTCTTTTCAGCAAGGTGGCTTTGATGAAATCCGTAACTATCTGTTTTGCTTTTGTTTATATTCATAAATCCCTCTATTGAACACATTTGATTTTTTTAAGCTATGTGTGCTTTAGACTGTTAATTTCTAAAAAAATTCCAGAACAATCGTTCATCTTTCCCAGCGCTGACCTGCTGCATGAGTCTGTTGA
>NZ_JAHHPS010000095.1:0-1137 GCF_024606275.1 Endozoicomonas sp. SESOKO4
AACCAGATCAGATCAGGATGTTCACTGAGTACACGCTGGTTCAATTCAGGATTGGATGAGGAAGAGATAAAAAGCCGGACGACCCGGTCGCTGTCTCTGCCGAGCGCCAGATGAGCCTGACGGGTTTGATAGAGCGTTTCCTGACAGGCCTGATCGGAGCAGGCATCGTCACCAAATACCAGAATCCCCCAGCGACCCTCCAGTGCCTGCTGGTCAAACATTTCATTATTTTTCTCAAGCATCATACTTTGGAAGCTGGCGGGGGGTAATAGCAGCTCTCCCTTATTCGTACGACCATCCGGCACAAACTGCGTACCGAAGAAATAAAAGTACCAAGCCAACCCCATAGCCAGAGAAGGCATGAGAATGACCAGAGCCAGTTGCCAGCGACTTTTTGCTTTCTTTACTCTTTTCATTCTTATAATACCCGGTTGATTAAATAGTCATCTTTCTACATTCAAAATTTAAAAGGAATCCGGATCATCACTAGCTTGCTCGAGGCCCATAAGGGAATAACCGGGTTCTCCATATTTGGGAGGTCCCATAAACCGTAACACAAACGGCAACCAGGTTATTTTTGCCGGTGTCTGCAGTAAAATATCGCCGTCGACCTGAATAGAAAGCGGTGTCTCATCCTGATGTTCAATGTCCAATTGAGTAAAGACAAGCGCTCGTTGACCTGACCAATTACGTAATCTCTCCATAGTCGTCCAAACCAGACCTGACCAATTGAGTAATCTGCCTATAGTCATCTGAATAAATGTCCATATAGGATGCATCCTCTGCTGACTATAAAGCACCTTCCCCCGCGTACAGAACGGCTTCATATAATTAAAAAGGGCAATTCCTCCTCCGAACGTTGGCCCTGTACTCGCAGCCAGAAAATTCAATGGAATATTGAACCTGCCTTTATCAGAAGTGCACCTGACCATGGGTGTATTCCATCTCATGGCTGAACTGATGGCTAACATTGCAGAAGCCATACTTCTGGGTGAATACCTGAGTAGTCGGCTTGGTCGCTCACCACTGTCGTGATCGTTTTTATTTTTTGTCATCTGAGTCGTCACACCCAGATTAAACCCGCTCACTGCCAGAACCGTTTGCTTCTCACAACTGCCTGTTTGACAACCTTCAATT
>NZ_JAHHPS010000096.1:0-16367 GCF_024606275.1 Endozoicomonas sp. SESOKO4
ATCCTCAATTTTCTGCCGTCCTCGCTACGGGCGCTATTCTCGGTCAGCCTCCTAGTTATACGGAGCATCCTGGGTATTTGTGCTGATTATTTTTGGTTTTATTGGCATCTGTCACGAGTCTCAGCACACGACAACATTGACTGCCAGTCCGCCGGTGGCGGTTTCCTTGTACTTATCCTGCATGTCCAGGCCAGTCTGGTGCATGGTTTCTATCACGCTGTCCAGTGAGACCCGATGCTGGCCGGTACCCTGTAAGGCGAGTCGTGCCGCGTTAATGGCCTTGACTGCACCCATAGTGTTTCGCTCTATGCATGGCACCTGAACCAGACCTCCAACCGGGTCACAGGTCAGCCCAAGGTTATGTTCCATGCCAATTTCTGCTGCATTTTCTATCTGTTCATTAGTACCGCCCAAAACGGCGCAGAGTGCTCCCGCTGCCATAGAGCAGGCTACCCCGATCTCTCCCTGACAGCCGACTTCAGCGGCTGAAATGGAGGCGTTCTTTTTGTACAACATACCGATGGCCGCAGCAGTAGCCAGAAAAGTCTGAATACCCTGATCAGAACTGCCGGGAACAAAGCGATCATAATAAGCCAGAACCGCTGGAATAACTCCCGCAGCACCGTTAGTGGGTGCGGTGACGACCCGACCACCCGCTGCATTCTCTTCATTCACGGCCAGGGCAAAAAGACTCACCCAGTCCATGCTTTGCAGGTCATCCCACTGATCTTTTGGTTTGTTGATCAGGCGTTTGTGTATGTCATTGGCACGACGGTCAACATCCAATCCTCCGGGCAATTTTCCGGTTTGCTCGCAACCGCGCTGGATACATTGATCCATCACCTGCCAGATGGCCATCAGATCCTTGGGAATATTCTGGCTGCGCCCCAGATGTTTTTCGTTTTCAAGTACCAGCTCGGCAATGGATAAACCACTTTTTTTGCCGTGGTCCAGTAGGTCCAGACCCTTTTCAAAAGGGAAAGGAATGGGAGCAGACTGCAGGTTGGTTGATAGATTGGAAGAAGCTTCCTGTTCGTTGAGAACAAAACCGCCACCGACCGAGTAATATTGGTTTTTATAAAGAATCTGCCCATTGGCATCCAGAGCTGTCAGTGACATGCCATTGGGGTGATTGGGCAGGGAGTTTCCAAAATGAAATTGCAGATCAGTGTCGAAATGAAATGAAATGGCCCTGATTCCACCCAGCTCCAGTCGGTTGTTGTCCTTTATATCAGAGACGTATTCGTGCACTTTATCAGGGTTGACTCTATCAGGGTGCTCCCCCATGAGCCCAAGAAGGACGGCAACATCGGTGGCGTGCCCTTCTCCGGTCATGGCCAGAGAGCCGTAGAGGTCGGCCTTTATACGGTGTGCCTGCTCGAAGTGCTGATTTGAGTGGAGTTCATCCAGAAAACGGTTGGCTGCCACCATGGGGCCTACTGTATGTGAAGACGAAGGCCCGATGCCAATTTTAAAAAGGTCGAAAATGCTCAGTCCCATGGTTCGCCCCGCTTGTATTACTATCGGTTAGGCTCCTGACGATACTGGGTTGACAGAAACCAATGTTGTTCTTCGATAAGTCCCGAATCGTATGATTTTAAGAAGTCCAACAGATATTCAGAGTATTGGCAGAGTAGCAAATTTGGATGTTTCACATCAACCCATTTGTTTCCTATTGGAAACAAATGGGTTGATGTGACGAAGGTACAATGGTAGCACTGGAACCCTGAAGGGGTGACAAGACTATAATTTAATCGGCTGGCCAGTGAGCATCAGGTTGCCGCTGTCCAGTTCAGTCAGTGGAAAGGACAGCTACTGTTTTTGACGGTTTCTAAGCTTTAGGGAGGATTGGACGATTTACTAGAGTGAGTGCATCAGTCGTTGGATTACAACGCACCGAAGGCAATTCACTTTGCATGAGGAGTTTTCGATGATTGTCAGGACTTAACTCAGACTCGTTGATTTGCTGTCTTGACAGTGGGTTCACCTTAACATTGATACAAAGAGTAAACATGGATATACCAGGAAAAAAACCATCTTCAATTAACAAAGCGGGTGGTTCTTTAACTGATGAAGACCAGGATGTTGGTAAAACTAAAAGGATTCAAACAAAAAAAATACCTGCTAGCGAAGGCATAGCAGCTTTTGGTATGGATATTAAAAGAAGAAAGATTGACGTAAAGGATCTACCTGATAATTCAAAAAACCAGGATTTGCATATTACACAGAAAAAGTTGACTGAAAAGGGTGTAATGTTCGTCGGTGAAGATTCTCAAAAAACTGGTTTAAAAATTGCCAACCTGATCTTTAGTTCAATGAATGACATAGATAATCCTTTGTACACATGCCCTTCCGGAGGGGAGTCTCCATCAGCAAAAGTCGAAGCTCAAAGAATAAAATCTCGACTTTCTCTGGATGCTTATGATGAACTGGATTACTTTATTGAACTTCACTTGAAAAATAAAAAACTAGATTTAAAAACATCAGTAACAGATGAAGAGCTTGATAATATCCACAAAAAATATGGTGTTGTAATTTTAAATGGGCTGCACCCAGAAAAACATTCTGTTTTAATACTTGGCTGTGGTCATGATCTTGGTGATCATCATTCCGGTCATTCAGGTCATGATACTTTGGATATAATAGCAAGCCTTAAACCTGATGTTTTACTGCAGTGGGGAGACAAAAGGGCAACTGAATTTCTAAGAACACTCAATAAAAAATACGATGAAATAAGAGATGAAGGTCCTTTATGTAACTTTATGAGATTTTCAGATGAGTACTTTTTAGCAGTAAGGGCTTGTTTGGCTCCAAAAGGAAAGCTACGATTGCCGCGTAACTCTGTTGAAGAAAGTAAGATTCCATTAGACTTTGTGAAAGAAGATGATTTGGTGAGACAAACGTTTGGTGCACGTCAATCGTTTACTACATATACCTACCACCCACCCACTGTGTCAGGATTGTTGTCCCCGTTAATAATCAACCAACTAATAAAACAGCGGGGGCGGTAGACAGGCTGCTAGTTATTCTGAAGAACGTAAAGCCGCTGTATTGAAAAAGCTTTTACCACCCCTCAATCGCTCTGTTCCTGACGTTGCCAAAGAAGAAGGCATTAGCGAGCAGACCCTGTACAATTGGCGCAGACAGTTAAGAGATAAAGGGTTGCCCGTGCCAGGGAATGAACATAATTCAGAGCAGTGGTCTGCTGAAGCCCGCTTTGCCGAAGTCGTTGAAACTGCTGCACTTTCTGAAGCAGAGCTGAGTGAGTATTGCCGTAAAAAAGGGCTTTACCCAGAACAGATGCACCCAGGCTAGTTGAGTGATCTTTGCCAATTTATAGTTCTGGATTGGACCCGGGAGGATTAATCATCGTGATACACCCCTCAACTGGACAGGTGATCTGACATAGATTGCAACCCACACACTCCCCCGTAATGACTTCAAACGTCCGGTCTTTTCCATCATCAGATGTTTGAAAGGCTATAGCCTGATGTTCAGTATCTTCACAAGCGGCAAAACAACGGCCACACTGGATACAATGGCTCTGGTCAATGTGAGCAACACTTTTATAGGTCAGATCCAGTTTGTTCCAGTCAGTCAGGCTGGCAACCGCTGCCCCACGAAATTCAGACAGTGTCCGGTAACCTTTCTGATCCATCCATCTTGAGAGTCCGTCTACCAGCTCATCAATGATCTTAAATCCATTCAGCATCACCGCTGTGCATACCTGCAGGGTTGTTGCCCCCAATGACAGGTATTCTGCAGCATCTCTCCAGGTCGTGATGCCGCCCATAGCGGATACACTGAGTTTGGCTGTCTCATCGTGCCGTGCCAGTTGCCCCACCATGTTCAGGGCAATAGGCTTTACGGCCTCGCCGCAATAACCGCCGCTGGTGCAATGATTGCCTACGGGTGGATAGCCAACCATGGTATCAAGATTGATGCTGGTAATGGAGTTAATGGTATTGATCAGTGAGACAGCATTCGCGCCACCTGCCTGAGCGGCAATGGCTGTCTGGACAATATCGGTGACATTAGGCGTCAGCTTAACGATAACCGGCAGTCGTGTATGTTGTTTACACCATCGCGTGACTTTAGTAATGAGTTCGGGTACTTGCCCTACAGCCGCTCCCATGCCCAGCTCCGGCATGCCGTGGGGGCAACCAAAATTGAGTTCGACACCGTCACAGTCAGTGGCTTCAACCTGGTTGAGAATACGTTTCCAGCTCTCTTCTTTACAGGGCACCATCAGGGAGACAACTAAAGCCCGGTCGGGCCAGTCTTTCTTGGTTTGTTTGATTTCATCCAGGTTAACTTGTAACGGTCGATCAGAAATCAGTTCAATGTTGTTGATGCCCAGAATCCGCCCATGAGTATCCCGATGAGCGGAATACCTTGAGCAAACATTGGCTGGTGGCGGATCTTCGCCCAGAGTTTTCCAGACAGCTCCTCCCCAGCCTGCAGAAAATGCCCGGCAAATGTTGTATGCCTTATCCGTGGGTGGCGCTGAAGCTAACCAGAATGGATTGGGAGACTGAATCCCGAGAAACTCGCAGCTAAGGTCTGCCATCGCCTTGTTCTACCTGTACTTCGGGCGGTTGCAGGAACTGATGGATAGCTTGAGCAGCCAGTTTGCCATGCTGAACCGCATGGACAGTGAGATCCTCCCCTTTATCGACACAGTCACCTCCTGCCCAGACATTACTGATAGATGTCCTGAATTGATCGTTCACCCTGATTTTTCCATTCTTGCTAAGGGCCAGTTTTCCGTAAGCAAAACTGTCCGCTGTTATGGTCTGGCCAATGGCCTTGTATGCCCGGTCGGCAGTCATCGTTATTTGCTCGCCGGTTTCAATCAACTCGCCAGTAGGAGCCTCTGCTGTTCTCACAAAACGAACGCCACGTAATTGCCCGGCTTTTGATTCAAAGCCTGTGGGTTTCATCCAGGGAATAATGCGAACACCGTTTTCTTTTGCGAATAACTGTTCATGATGGGTCGCTGACATCTGTTGAATACCTCTTCGATAAGCGAGTGTGACTTCTTCTGCTCCCAACCGGCGCATTTGGCAGGCTATATCAATGGCTGTATTACCACCGCCGATCACAACCACCCTTGAAGCCACTGGCAGCTCAGCCAGGTTTTTGGTCTGACGAAGCGTTTTGATGGCTCCAAGGGCTTCCTCAACGCCTTCGGATGGCTCATCAGGCAGCCCAAGGGATTTCGCAGACTCCAGTCCAATGCCAAGAAAGACCGCATCAAACTGAACAGACAGGTCGGCAAGCTGGTGGCCAAGATTGATTCTGCTGCCTGCTTCAAGGGTTATACCACCGATTTCGAAAATGAATCTGATTTCCTTCTGGGCGTAGTCCTCTACCAGTTTGTAAGCAGCTATGCCGTACTCATTGAGCCCGCCGGGTTTGCTATGAGCATCGAATACGGTGATGTCATGCCCCAGTCTGGCCAACTTGTGTGCGCAGGCCAGGCCGGCAGGACCTGCACCCACAACCGCGACGCTTCGGCCTGTTGTCTGCGCGCGGATAAATGGGTGAGCAGCTGTCTGCCGATGGTCAATAGCGAACCTTTGCAAGCGGCCTATCATTACGGGTTTACATTCTGGCGGGTGATTGCGAACGCAGGCCTGCTCACAAAGGACTTCTGTTGGACAAACCCGGGCACAGCTCCCCCCGAGAATGTTTTCTTCCAGAATAACCTGGGCAGCACCGTCCACATTTTGATCAGCGATTCGATGGATAAACGAGGGAATGTTAATACCTGTCGGGCAGGCAGAGATGCAGGGGGCATCATGACAATAGAGGCAGCGACCTGCTTCCAGTCTGGACTGATAAAACGACAGTGGAGGCTTGATATCAGAAAAATTCTCCTGATAAACCTCGTCAGACATTCGATGGTTCCTGATATCTTTACTGGCCATAAAAAAGACTCCTGACCACTAACTGAAACGACAGGTTTCTGGAATATTAGCAGTGACAGGGCAGGCGGGTAGTGCTTTTTTATGGCTCTCTGAATATTTATCAGGGTTTGGGCAAGGAGTGAAGTACTTAATGACGAGAGGGTGATGAAGAGAGGTGCAAACAGATGGTAGATCTGTTTGCACCTTCGTTGGAGCTGGTTAGAGCTCTTTTTAGTCAGTGACTGCCTCTGATGTTTCAGATTGCTTGCCAAAGTATTCACGCACCAGCCTGAATACCACCGGGCTAAGCAGTGCCAGGGCAATCAGGTTGGGAATAGCCATCATAGCGTTCATAGTGTCAGCTACGAGCCAGATGAAATCCAGGCTGACAGTAGCGCCCACTGGAACCGCTACGATCCAAAGGAAACGGTAGGCTTTCACGGCTCTTGGACCCATCAGGAATACTACGCAACGCTCGCCGTAGAAGCTCCAGCCCAGAATGGTCGTAAAGGCAAAGATGGCAAGAGATATGGCAACCACGTAATTACCGACCCCCGGCAGTGCTTCAGCAAAAGCGGCAGAAGTCAGCGCGGCACCGGTCGCCCCCGAAGTCCAGGCACCGGAAGTTATGATGACCAGACCGGTGATGGAACAGACAATGATAGTGTCCAGGAAAGTACCCAGCATGGCAATCAGTCCCTGACGAACCGGGTCGTTGGTTTTGGCTGCCGCATGAGCGATAGGCGCAGAACCCAGACCGGCTTCGTTAGAGAACACACCGCGAGCGACACCAAAACGAATGGCGGCCCATACCGCAGCGCCTGCAAAACCGCCGGTAGCCGCAGTAGGCGTAAAGGCGTGCGTGAAGACCAGGCTGAGGGCGGCAGGAATTTGATCAGCATTGATAGCCAGAACAACCAGACCAGCCACCAGATAGGCAGTGGCCATCAGGGGAACCAGAGTACTGGCAACCGCACCGATACGACGGATGCCGCCAATCAGGACAGCACCCACCAGGAACATCAGAATAAAACCGGTCACCACAGGAGGCAGGTTGAAGTTACTATGCAGAACGTCAGCCACCGAGTTGGACTGAACGGTGTTGCCGATGCCGAAGCCGGCAATGGCACCGAAAATAGCGAAGGCGGTGCCCAGCCACGTCCAGCGCGAACCCAGACCATTTTTGATATAGTACATTGGGCCCCCGTAGTGCTTGCCGTTTTCGTCGACCTCACGGAATTTAACGGCCAGTACGGCTTCTGAGAATTTGGTTGCCATACCCACCAGAGCAGTACACCACATCCAGAACAGCGCACCGGGGCCCCCCATAAAGACGGCAGTGGCAACACCGGCAATGTTACCGGTACCGATGGTGGCAGAAAGGGCAGTCATCAGGGCCTGGAAGGGAGGGATTTCGCCGGAGTCACCGGACTCGGCGCTGCGGCCTTGCCAGAGAAGCTTAAAGCCGGTGCCCAGCTTCAGGATGGGCATCAGTCGCAGGCCCAGCATCAGGAATAGTCCTACCCCCAGCATGAGGACCAACATCATGGGTCCCCATACGACGCCATTAATGGCACCGATGATTTCGGTCAGTGTTTCCATTTTGAAACTTTACTCCACGCTATTTGCTGTTCTGTTATTGTTCTTGGTTCTTTGTTATGTGACGCCAAAGGGTGTCAGTTCAGTTAAATGATCAGGGTCAGGACGAGACGGATAGTTTTAAGGTTTCTTATCCTGACAGTACGCCTAACTTAATGAAATAATTGAGTAAATACAACGCTGAATGTTCTTTGGCACTTTTTTAGAGAGTTTAATTTCCGGGTAGCTTATTTCTTTTTTCGGGAACCTTATATAGTATCAAGCACGTCTGGATGTCGAGATAACTATAAATGTCAGAGCAGGAAATATCAGAGCAGGCGCACTTTTTAGAGAAGGAAAAACAGTCGGTCATCATCTCCCGCAGTCACAGGGAGGATGCTGTTGAGCCGTTGCAACTGGGACAGCGAGTCCGGGAAATCCGTCTGAGTCTTAATCTGACACTGGAAGAAGCCAGTCAGAAAACTGGCCTCGCCCGATCAACACTCTCCAAGATAGAAAATGAGCAGATATCGCCCACCTTCACCGCTGTAACCAAACTGGTAAGAGGGCTGGGTATTGATATTCCCCAGTTGTTCACCCAGCCTGCAGAAAAGAAAGCAGCCAGCGGGCGCAGGGACATCACCCGAAAAGGGCAGGGGCGTCCGCATCCCACCACCACCTACGAACATGAACTGCTGGCCACTGAATTGTCGGGCAAGAAGATGGTGCCCTTCAAAACGACGGTTTGTGCCCGGTCATTTGAGGATTATCAGGATTGGGTCAGGCATGAGGGTGAAGAATTTTTGCTGGTTCTCAGTGGCAAAATCATGCTCTACACAGAGTTTTATCAACCGGTAGAGCTCAATGAGGGTGATAGCACCTATTACGATGCCGAGATGGGGCATGCTCTGATTTCCCTCAGCGAGGAAGATGCCGTTATTCTCTGGGTGACCGCCTGACCTGCCTTTCCTGATGCGTGGAGCATTCAGCCCGCTAGTCTAAACTTATCCGCTTCATTGAGCCCTTGGCAATTTATTGAGTCGAATTTCATAAAGGCCAAGCACTTATGGCTTCATCCGTCGTCCTGATTTCGAGGTTTTTATGATTCGGACTCTTAAAGCCCTGTTGTTTTCATCTGTCGCTCTGCTTTCCTCACCGATTTCACAAGCTAAGGAAACATTGGTGTTTCAGCTTGGAGCGGTCAACAGCGACGGTAACGCAGTTGTTATCGAAAGCAGTCCAGGTAGCAAGGCTTGGAAAACGGTTTTTAATGGCAACCTTCCCGGTTGTGTAATGAATGAATTTACCAATATCCCCCTGACCAGCAAAACTATGGCTCATCGTTACAGTCTGAGTTCTTTTCACATGCCCCTGGGAAACAACCGGTTTGCTTTTGGTTGTTCTAACGGTTTGGTGTTTGTTGGGGGCGAAGGAGAGGAGCCTTTCTCGGTAAATTCTCCATCTCCTAATCTTGGTTACTTCAATTTACCCTATGCCAACTCACCTGTTTATCTCGCCCACAGTGTCGAATTTAATCAGCGCTACAAGAAAAACTGGTTGTTTGCTGCCCAGCATGGACACCTGTTTATTATCGATATCGACAAGAGGCAGCTGGTGACGTTTCCGGACTGGGTAGAAGGAAACTACCTCTCTATGTGGGATTTCCGCATGGGTGTTGATTACTCTATGCCCATGACCGGGCTGGATATCTACCAGGACAAAAAAGGGACTTTCCATGTGTTGGGTGTTATGCAAAGAAAACTGGAGAAAAAGCAGAGTCATTATTCCAGAGCGCTCCTGCAACGTGTAACGCTCAAAGATGGAATCCCCTACAGCTATTGGCATGAAATAGACGATGAACCGATCAACAAGGCAGGAGATGGTCTGTTACAGTTTGGTGAAACCCTGTTTATAACAGATGTGGAAAATGGGATACACCACCCTGGTACGAATTCCTCTTTAAGAGGAGACCTCAGTGGCCTCAATGTTGACCCTTATACCCGGGCAATGGTGCTAAGGGGTAAGTATCACCAGCTGGTCATTATTCGATACCCTGTAGAACCGGTAAATGTGGGTTATGTCGCTGGTGCCTGGGGAAAATCGGTAAGCTCAAAAAAACTGGATGGCAAAGAGCCTCCGCTGCTTAAAGATGGTTATCCCAAGACATTCAGAGTCACCCATGACCTGAAGTATGATTCTGATCTACTGCCGGTCACTGAAGATAAGAAGAAACGTTATGCACACCATCATATGATCAGTATGAAAAAAGGCATTATCTTTTCTGCAGAAGCAGACTCCGAGGGTTTTGGTCAGTACGTCTATCAATGCGATACCGGTCTGACCTCTGGAGAAGCCTGGAAAAAAGGTGCCTGGATAGAGCCCAGGCAATGCAATTGGGAAAAAGCTTCTGCCAGATTCACCCGACCCGACAAGCTGGAGGGGCTGAACTATCGATTAACGGGATTAAACTACTATCATTCTTTCACGACCCGGGTAATGGACGAAATCCATCCCTTCATAGCTCAGGTGGAGGAAAAAACGAGCGTTATTAATCCCAATCATCCTAGACCAAGAGATGAACTCTAACAGGACTAGCTCCGAAAAGGGCAGGGGCGTCCACATCCCGTCACCTATGAACATGAACTGCTGGCTACCGAGTTGTCAGGCAAGAAGATGATGCCTTCAAAATGACGGTCTGTGCCCGGTCGGCCTGGCCTGCCTTTCTTGCCTTTTCCACTCTGTGGCGTACTAAGCCCGTTTGTCTAAACTTGTCCGTTTCATTGAACCCTTGGCAATTTACTGAGTCAAAACACTCAGAGGCCATTTACTCGTAGTTACACTATTACCCTGATAGGGAGGTTTGTATGATCCGGACACTTAAAGCCCTGATTTTGTCGTCTGTCACGCTGGTATCCTCGTTGAATTCACATGCTGAGGAAACCGTGGTATTTCAGCTCGGAGCTGTCAATAGAGATGGCAACGCCGTTGTTATTGAAAGCACGGCAGGCAGCAAAGCCTGGAAAACGGTTTTTAATGATTACCTTCCCGGCTGTGTGATGAATGAATTTACCAATATTCCCCTGACCAACATAACCTTGGCGCATCATCACAGTTTGAGTACATTTCATAAGCCTCTGGGTAACAACCAGTTTGCCTTTGGTTGTTCTAACGGTCGGGTGTTTATTGGGACTCATGGAAAATTCGATTTCATGATAGTTTCACCATCACCTAATCTTGGTTACCTCTTACCTCATGCCAACTCGCCTGTTTATCTGGCCCACAGTGCCGAATTTAATCGGCGCTATAAAAAAAACTGGTTGTTTGCCGCCCAGCACGGAAATCTTTTTATCATCGACATCGATAAGGAGCAACTGGTGACGGTTCCGGCTTGGGTAAATTCGAGATGGGGAAGCTATCTTCCAATGGGGGGTAGCCGAGAGGGGGTTGATCACTCCAAGCCCGTGACCGGTTTAGATATTTATCAGGATAAAGAAGGAACTTTCCATGTCCTGGGTGTCATGCAAAGAAATCTGAAGAAACCGCAGAGTTATTACTCCAGGGCTATCCTGCAAAGTCTCGCCCTCGAGGGTGGAGAACCTGCCAGCCATTGGGTTGATATAAAGGATGAACCGATCAATGCGAAAGGGGATGGTCTGGTGCAGTTTGGTGAAACCCGCTATACGACGAGCGATTTATTAGCAATACACGTAGTTGGCGAGAACTCCTCTTTAAGGGGAGACTTCAGTGGCCTCAATGTTGATCCTTATACCCGGTCAATGGTGCTCAGGGGCAAGCATCACCAGTTGGTCGTTGTTCGATACCCTGTAGAGCCGGTAAGCATGGCTTATATTGGTGCCTGGGGAAAAGCGGTGAGCTCAAAAGTACTGGATGGTAAGGAACCTCCTTTGCTTGAAGACGGTTATCCCAAAACATTCAGAGTCACCCATGACTTTCAGGATCATTCTGATTTACTGCCAGCCTCTGAAGATAAGAAAAAACGCTATGCGCATCATCATATGATCAGTATGAAAAAGGGCATCATCTTTTCTGCAGAAGCAGACTTTAATGGTTTTGGGCAGTATGTTTATCAATGCGATACCGGTCTGACCTCTGGAGAAGCGTGGAAAAAAGGTGCCTGGATAGTGCCCAGGCAATGCAATTGGGAAAAAGCTTCTGCAAGCTACACCCGCCCCGACAAGCTGGAGGGGCTGAGCTATCCATTAACCGGATTGAACTACTTCCATTCTTTTACTACCCATGTGGTGGACGAAAAGGGCGTTGTGAAGCCGAATCTCCTTGATTCAAGGGATGAACTCTAACAGCGCTGAGGGCGTGCTCAGATAAGAACGCTCGCTGGTGCTCTGTACGGATGACGATTCACCACTCCCGGTGGTACACTGCGCCTCCTTGAACGAATTCTGGAAGTGTCAGAATGGCTTTTCCAGCTTCAACGGGAGAGAACAGGTTGTTGTCCAAATCCTACAAGCGGTCACTGCTGATTGGCTTAATTCTTCTGGCTGTTGGCTTTTATGCTTTGTCTTTGCGCCCTACCCTGAAGCACATAAAGGGTGAAACCATGGGTACTACTTACACTATTACCTATGTTTCAAGGCCTTTTTCCCATTCGACAGACAATGTTAAAAAGCAGGTTGACGGGCTGCTGGAGGCGATTAATGACAGTATGTCAACTTACCGTGAAGATTCCGAACTGATGCAATTCAACCGCTCTGAAATCGGGAAGCCATTCAAAGCTTCCGATGAGCTGGTGGATCTTGTTGAAAAAAGTCTGGTGATTTCCCGCATGTCGGATGGTGCTTACGATGTGACTGTGGGTCCAGTGGTCAATCTGTGGGGCTTTGGTCCTTCTGATGCCGGCAGGCAACCCTCACAAAGCAAAAAAGCATCGTCTGGTACCGCTGATAAGCAAGCCCCGGAGTTTATAGAATGGATGATAAATAACTATCCGGCCAAGTTGCCTTCTGATGAAGAGATTGCCGCAGCCCAAGCTAAAGTGGGTTATCAGGCAGTTATAGCAGATACCCGAAACGATTTACTGACCCGAACCAAAGACGTCTTTGTCGATCTCAGCTCTATTGCCAAAGGTTACGGTGTCGATAAAGTGGCTTATCTGCTCAACTCAGAAGGCATTAACAGTTATCTGGTTGAGATCGGTGGTGAGGTCAAAGTCGGTGACCCTAAACCAGATGGTTCTCTCTGGAAACTGGGTATCCGTGGACCAGCCATGACCGATAGTAAGCCTGCCCTGATTGTTGAATTGGAAAACAAAGCCATGGCAACATCGGGTGACTATCTGAATTATTTTGAAGTGGATGGCCACAAGTATTCCCACACGATTAATCCGCGAACTGGTCGTCCTGAGATGGGGCGTTTGGCAGAAGTGGCTGTGATTGAGGATAATGTTGCAGAAGCTGATGCACTGGCGACCCTGTTTATGGTTTTGGGTGATAAAGAAGGCCTGAAGCTGGCCAACAGAGAGGGAATCGCGGCCTACTTTACCTATCATACAGATAAAGGCTTTGACGCAGTTAGCAGTGATGCATTTAAACCCTATCTGCCAAAACAGAATTGAGAAATGGCCGGATTGATGACCTTACCTGCCATTACCAACGACAGCGCACTTATTGTGCTAAAAACAGTGCCCGCAAGATGTTTGATGAATAAGCAAGACTGTTTTTTTAGATTCGGGCCTCTGGTCAGGAGAGTAATATCATGACACTGATGCTGATTACATTTGGAACCTTTCTGGTACTGATCGCCCTGATGGCCATTGGTGTCATTGTTGCCAACAAACCGATCAAGGGCTCCTGTGGTGGTTTGAGTAACCTTGGCCTCAAGGATGGCTGCATGATCTGTGGCGGAGGGGATAAGAACGACCCTTTCTCTGAAGGTCAACATAAGGATATGGAGCATCTGTTTTATGATGCGACTGCCGACAAGGCTGTAAAGAAGTCAGGTACTTAGTTCAAGTTATATCCGGAAAAACCAGAGTTTCAGAGTACAGAGGGTCGGATGCTTCTCTGTTGAAAGTTGAGAGGCTGTTCCTCAAAAAATATGAACAGCCTTTGAGGAAATTAATAAAAATAAGGAAGCGTTGCAGTACGATCGATCTCCGCATACTCGGATAATGATCTGCTGCAATGCTGCCTGAACCGCTTTGAGGGTTAAAGGATGGGCGTGAGTCACTACGATCTGGTTGTATTGGGTTCCGGGCCAGCGGGTGAGGGCGCAGCAATGAACGCTGTCAAGCTGGGCAAGAAGGTTGCGGTCGTTGAGCAGAATGCGTTTGTCGGTGGTAACTGTACCCACTTGGGCACCATACCTTCCAAGTCTCTGCGGCACTCTGTTAAACAGATCATGGACTTCAACACCAATCCCATGTTTCGTGAGATTGGCGAGCCCCGCTGGTTCAGCTTCCCCAAGGTGCTGAAGACGGCTGAACGTGTTATTCAGAAACAGGTGCAGTCCCGTACCCTGTATTATGCCCGAAACCGGATTGATCTTTATTTTGGTCATGCCTCCTTTGTCGATGAACATACCATTGAGGTTCAGCAGGAAAATGGCAATGTCGAAAAGCTTCATGGTACCAATATCCTGATTGCCACCGGTTCCCGTCCTTACCAGCCTGCTGATGTCAACTTCCGTCATCCACGGATTTACGACAGTGATTCCATTCTTCAGCTAACCACCACTCCACGCCGGATGATCATCTACGGAGCCGGTGTTATTGGTTCTGAGTATGCCTCTATTTTCTCTGGTCTGGGTGTGTTGGTGGATTTGGTGGATACCCGTGATCGTCTGCTCTCCTTCCTGGATAAAGAGATTTCCGATGCGCTGGGCTATCAGCTGAGGAAAATGAACGTCATCATTCGCCACAATGAGGAATACCAGAAAGTAGAAATGCTGGATGACGGTGTGGTGATGCACCTGAAGTCAGGCAAGAAACTGAAAGCAGATATTCTTCTGTGGGCCAATGGCAGAACGGGCAATACTCAGGACATGGGCCTTGAACTGATAGGTTTGAAGCCGAACAGTCGGGGGCAATTGTCTGTTAATGAGAACTATCAGACAGAGATCGAGCATATCTACGCAGCGGGTGATGTAATTGGCTGGCCCAGTCTCGCCAGTGCCGCTTATGATCAGGGCAGGTCTGCCGCAGGTAATATTGAACATGCCGGTCAATGGCGTTTTGTCAACGAAGTACCGACCGGTATCTATACCATTCCGGAAATCAGCTCGCTGGGTAAAACCGAAGAAGAGCTGACAGCCGCAGCTGTGCCCTATGAAGTGGGCAAAGCTTTCTTCTCAAGGCTGGCCCGTGCCCAGATTACCGGCGAAACCGTTGGTATGCTGAAAATCCTGTTCCACCGCGATACCGGCGAAGTGCTGGGTATTCACTGCTTTGGTGACCAGGCATCCGAGATCGTACACATTGGTCAGGCGGTGATGTCCCAGAAGGGAGAGGCCAATAATATTCGCTACTTCCTGAACACCACATTTAACTACCCGACTATGGCCGAAGCCTACCGCGTGGCTACTTTGGATGGTTTGAACCGTCTGTTCTGAACACGTCCAACCTGCCAGACTAAACAGTCTGGCAGCGGCTCATTCAGTGGCTTTCCTTTTGCAGGAGTAGTTTGATTCCGTTCAGCTGCTGCTCAAGGTCTTCAAGGGTAGGTTGACCCTTATTCTTTACAGCTTCTTCTTCCCTACGCACTTTTTGACGCTCTTCCTCCAGAACATTGACGACAATGCCGATGATCATGTTCAGAAACGCGAACGTCGTGAAGAAAATAAAACTGAGATAGTAAGCCCAACTTAATGGATAGACGGTCATGGTTTCGTACATGACATCGGTCCAGTCTTCGAAAGTCATGACCCTGAACAGGGTTAGCATACTGACGGAAATATTACCCCAGAGTTCAGGGTTGATATTCAGGAAGAAAGTGCTGCCAACAGCGGCATAGATATAAAAAATGATGAACATCAGCAGCATGACGTAACCCAGTTGCGGCAGGGCTTTCAGTAGTGAGTTCAGCAGCAGTCGAAGCTCGGGGATAACTGAAATCATCCGCAGCACCCGGAAAATTCTGATCAATCGGCCCACCAGAGCCATCTCGGTATCGCTGACCGGGATCAGGCTGACGATCACAATCAGGGTATCAAAGAGATTCCAGCCGGACTTGAAGAAATTCTTTTTGTTCTCTTCCCCAAAAAAGCGGATCAGTATCTCCACCAGAAAAAAGAGTGTGATGCCGACATCCAGCACACTGATAGTGCTTTCGAGGTAGGTTGGCAGGTTGTAGGTCTTTGCACCAATAACCAGGGCAGAGAAGATGATGATGCTGACGACAAAGAGTTCAAATATCTTGTTGGAGCGTATGGCGTTGAAGCGAGCCTGTAAATCGCTGTTTTTCATGGTTTGGTTACGACTAAAAAGGACGGTTGACTGCCATAAGTGCGAAAGTGTGAGACTGCACCGGGCTATGTTTTCATTTTAAGGCGGTCATTCTAACGTGAATAATATGACGTCCCCAAGAGGGGGAAATGATTTTTTCAGCAGGCTGGTCCCGGGAGGGAAGAGTCAACCTCTAATGCCGTCCAAGAGAGGCTGTAAAAAGCTTACTGAGGGCAAAAAGAATAATCGATATTGCCAGACAGCGATTGATTTGCCTTGACAGATGTCTGTGCAGGTCTGGTTTCTGCTATCAGCTGGCCGTTACGGAAAGAGTGAGTTACCACCGACTGCCGTCTGATGGCATCAAATACTGTCTCAGAGTCCAACAGAATCAAATTGCCGGGTTTCCCTTCTTCAATACCGTATTGGTCGTGAATATTCAGGCATTTTGCGCTGTTTCC
>NZ_JAHHPS010000097.1:0-4355 GCF_024606275.1 Endozoicomonas sp. SESOKO4
TGCCGGCCTGTCACGCCGGAGGTCGCGGGTTCGAGTCCCGTCCGGTCCGCCATCTACAAAAACGATTATCTTTTAGGTAATCGTTTTTTTTTACTTGCAAATAGGCAAATTTCAGGCGAAAAAAAAGCTAGCAATGAACCAGCTTTTTTGGATCTGGATCGGGGGATGTTGTCAGAAGCGACGACCGCCTTCACGATTCCCGCCAAAGCCACGACGAGCGCCGCCATTGTTGTTGCGAGGGCGCTCGGTTGCGATGCTGACGCGGATGCTGCGACCCGCTACATCCTGCCCATCCAGGGCAAGAGCGGCTTCAGCAGCATCTTCAGAACTGAAGGTTACGAAAGCAAAGCCACGAGAACGACCGGTTTCACGATCGAGGATGATTTTCGCTTCCTCGATTTCGCCGAAGGCACCAAAAGCCTCTTCCAGATCTTGTTCTGTTGCGGCGAAGGCCAGGTTGCCAACGAACAGTTTGTTTGCCATTTTTTCTCTATCTCCGGGGACGCTGTAGCTGCTTGTCTGTCACCTTTCAAAGCTTCAAGCGTCGCTAGAGACACTGTCTTTTTGGGCGTCAGGTAAGAGTACAATGTTTAAGTGAGATCCCATTGTAGCACGTAGATCAGTGGAATGAAGGCTTGTTATATGTATTCTTTATTACTGATATTGTTTATATCACTGACTTATTACGTCATTTTTGCTTACTGAGTGTTAAAACCAGAAAAATAAACGGGATTATGTGTTTTTCAGATGTTATTCGTAACAATGTGCCTATAGAAAGAATAAATACCTGTCTTGTGCGCGATTACTCTATTGCGATTGATGTTCTTCGTCTTGATCAAATTGATGCGCTTATTAGTGGTAATAAGTGGTTCAAACTTAAATACTTTCTTATTGAAGCGCGTTCAAGAAAGATCAAAACACTTTTAAGCTTTGGTGGTGCCTGGTCTAATCATCTTCATGCCATGGCAGCGGCAGGTTATCGTTTGGGTTTTCAGACAATAGGCGTTATTCGAGGTGAGAAACCGGCTAGACCCTCTGCCATGTTAAAGGATGCAGAACGCTGGGGCATGAGACTGGTTTATGTCAGTCGTGCTGAATACCGAAAGCGGGATGAGACTCAATATCAGCAGATGCTGGTAAAACAGCTGTCACTCTCCCTGGATCAGGTGATGATTGTTCCGGAAGGAGGCTCGGGCGAACCGGGGGTCAGGGGTTGTGAAGACATTCTTGCTGCGGGGTGCATCCGGGCTTCGGAATATGATGAGATTTGGTTGGCCTGTGGTACCGGTGCGACCATGGCTGGCGTTGTTCGCAGTGCAGGCAATGATGCCCATGTACGGGGATTTTCGGTGCTCAAAGGGGCAAATTTTTTGAAAAATGATATTCAGCAGTATCTTCCCGCGCTTGCGACCTGTTGGAGCCTGGAGCTGGATCACCATTGTGGTGGCTATGGCAAAACAACTCCCGAGCTTATTCGGTTTATTCTGGAATTTGAGCGGGAAACCGGGATCCCTCTGGACCCGGTTTATACGGGTAAGCTATTTTTTGCGCTGAAGCAGATGGCCGAATCGGGAGGTCTATCCGGCATTGGCAGGCTGCTGCTCATTCATACCGGTGGTCTCCAGGGGCGTCGTGGTTTCAGCCAGTGGGCTACATGAATTTTTCAATCAGGGAGCCTGCAGTATTGGCTATACCTGAAGGAAGTGCCGATTTTAACAGTCCGGCGGCTTCGCTATTCGGGTTCGCTTTGAGATAATCAATCAGTACGGTCGAAAACTTCGAAATCATCTCGTCCTTCAGGCCCAGTTTTTTGAACTGCTGGCTCAGAGTATGGAAACCGCCCAGCAAATTGGCAGAGTTCAATATCGATGAAGAGTTTTTGGCAGGTATTACTTCCGGTGCTGCCTTTAATAACTCCGCTGTTTCCGGTAGTGCTCCCTGAATGGTATTAAAGTCGTCTTTTGATAATTGAGAGCTGGCCATCTGTAACAGGGCACCTGCACCCCCTTCGGCTTGAAACTTGCTGACATTTAACTGGCTGGTCAGGGTATCAATCAATCCTGTGGCATGACTCGCCGGTGATTGAAGAACAAGAAGCGTGGCAAGCAAGCAAAATAGCCCAGTATAGAAACGGTTAATGAATAAGCTCAAGCGTTTCATAATGCAAATACCCTATTAGCAAGACAGTCCATTAATTATTTATCAATACCGATAAATAGTTGTTACGAATTGTTATATAAAAACGAATGCATAACAAGAGTCGTTTATATTTTAGCGGCCACTATCGCCTCGGCTTCCCAGTTATCGGGCACCACAAAAAAACGACTGTTTTCACACAGATTACCCTCTTTTTCATGACACCGAACCACCATCTGAGGACGGGCGATTTTGGATAATTGTGACTGCAAGCATTTGATCAGTTCATCTCCGGAGAGGTGAGTCGCTGGATCAGACACACCTCTGTAGGAAGATAGCCAGAGTGATTTTGGCAGAGGCAGGTAGCAGATTTCGCCTTCTTCGAGTTCCAGCCATGAAGATAACTGATTAATGGGCAGCCAGTGTCCCCTCAGGTGTTGAGCAGAACAGTCTTCAGGGGGTGGGCAGGCACCTGTAACCGGATAAAAAAGGTATCCCTGGAAAAGTATTTCAGTCTGTACCCCGGAGATATCCAGAGCATTGAGTGCACGTTGCCCGGCATGAGTCTGCGAAAGCGTGATCTGATGTTGCAGCATGTGGTTGAGCTTCTTGTCCATGCGGTCGTGCAGGCCTGGCCCAATCCAGTGATGCCAGGGGCTGGCCGGGTGATTGCCGGAAGGAAGACCCAGATAGTATTTGATGGCGAGTTCCCGATGAATAAAAACCTCTCGCTTAAGGGACTTAAGAATCAGGTCGAACTCGCCCAGTGTCTGGTGATTATTCTGAACCTGAAGATTGCAGGCCATCAGCTGATAGTCTTCTGAATGTCTGAGGATGTATTGCCAGAGTGATTCATAATAGATACCCAGCAGATGACTCCGTCGCTGATGCAGAATCTCCACTAGCTCTGAATAGCCAGAGCCTGTAATCTGGTCGTTGTGCACCGGGTGGGTTGCCGGGCAGATAAACCTCGCATCATAATCAGGGTTGATGATGGAGGGGCTGCTCAGTAACCATTGGATATCCCGGGCTATCTGCTGATGAGAGAGACGATTCATTTTTAGCAGTTCATGGTATCGGGCCGATGGCTGTAAATAACAAAATGATGGCTGATCGTTGCGGGCTCCGGGAAGCCTGCAGGTGACAAATAAGAGTAACAGATTCAAATCGGTGTGTTTATATATTCACCAGGCAGATTACAGTCATCGCTCAATTAAGGCTGAGCTGTCATCCGGGCAGGATAAATTCACCAACGATAAGTGATTTAGACCGATGGAAGAATTCAAGCAGGTTGGGGTTACCGGGCGTCAGGGTAAGGCTCATATTGATGGCCCCCTGAAACGTTTGACCGATTTTCTGCATTCGCAGGGTGTAACAGTGTCTCTGGATGAGCAATTATCGGATCTTTTGCCGGGGCATGGTTTCCACATCTGTGACCGGGCCAGCATGGGCAAAATTTGCGATCTGGTCGTGGTCATCGGGGGTGACGGCAGTTTGCTGGGGGCTGGCAGAGAACTCTCTGTCCATGATGTGCCGGTAGTGGGTGTCAACCTTGGTCGTCTGGGCTTTCTGACCGATGTTTCGCCGGATGAGCTGGAAGCCTGTATTGGCGAAATACTTAATGGTCATTACCGAATGGAGAACCGGTTTCTGCTGGAAGCCAAGGTTGAGCGTCAAGGTAAAACCATTGGCTGTGGTGATGCTCTCAATGATGTGGTGCTGCATCCGGGGGTGTCCACCAAGATCATAGAGTTTGAGCTGTTTATTGAAGACCAGTTTGTCTATAGGCAGCGTTCTGATGGTCTGATTATGGCAACGCCGACGGGCTCAACCGCCTACGCTCTGTCGGGGGGCGGTCCCATCATGCATCCAAAACTGGATGCTATCGTGCTGGTTCCCATGTATCCGCATATGCTGACTAACCGACCTCTGGTTGTGGATGGTAACAGTCAGTTGCAGCTTGTCATTCACGAAGGCAACGAAATACATCCCCGCATCAGCTTTGACGGGCAGGTGGATATTGAGCTGGTACCTGACGACGTCATCCTGATCCGTAAAAAACACCAAAGACTGAGACTACTGCATCCACTGAATCACAATTTTTACGAAGCCTGTCGATCCAAATTAAGATGGTATCCCAACGAGGATGCAGAGTGACATTATTGTCTAGCAGCCTGTCGGACTTAAGGCTGTCCTACTGCGGTTGCAATAAATTGGTC
>NZ_JAHHPS010000098.1:0-1645 GCF_024606275.1 Endozoicomonas sp. SESOKO4
CTATTTCTACCGCCCGCGCCGTTGTGGAAAGTCTGGTTCTGCTGGCCTTGCTTATGGGCAGTTCAAAATTGCTGGTTTGGGGTGCCAGTGAACTGGCCCGCTCATTCGGTATCAGTGAAATGATTATCGGCCTTACCGTCATCGCCTTCGGAACCAGTCTGCCAGAAATGGCTGCTGCTTTGGCCAGTGCCCGAAAGGGTCTGTTTGATCTGGTCATGGCCACGGTTATTGGCTCCAATATATTCAACCTGTTGGGGGTTCTGGCTTTTCCCGGGATTCTCAGCGGCGGACTGGCAATTGATTCATCGGTTCTACAGAGAGATGGTCTGGCAATGGCGGGGCTTACTGCGCTTCTGGCGATTTGCATAGTCACCAGTTTCGCAATGAATCGCGACGAAACAAGCTCATCATCCATGACCCTGGGAAGGGTCACTTGCAGCAGAGTACCGCGCTATAAGAGCGCCATTATTCTTGCTGCATTTACCACCTATATGGGTGTGCTGGCCCTATCTATCATTAGCTGATAAACGAAAACTCTGCACTGAGGTCAGCAATGACCTCAGTGCTTATCAGTCGTCTCCAGTCGTTCAATCTCTTCCCGGAATTCATTCAGATCCTTGAAGTGACGATAAACGGAGGCAAACCGGATGTAGGCGATTTCGTCGAGTTCCCGAAGTTCATGCATGACTTCTTCACCCAGAACCAGAGATTTGATTTCCCGCTCACCGGTGGCCCGGAGCCGAAGCTTGATACGGGTCACTGACTCTTCGATCTGTTCCATGCTGACAGGGCGTTTTTCCAGAGCCTTAGACATGCCCGCACGTAACTTTTCTTCATTGAAGGGTTCACGGGAACCATCTCTCTTGACCAGTCTGGGAATCAACAACTCTGCCATTTCATAAGTCGTAAATCGTTCACTGCAAGTCAAACATTCACGACGACGGCGCACCTGGTTTCCATCTGCCACCAGGCGGGAATCAATGACTTTGGTATCGACAGCGTTGCAAAAAGGGCAGTGCATGGGTAATGGAAACGTTCTTCAGAGTGAGTCTTCCATCATAATTCACCCTTGCAGAATTACCAACACTTTGCAGCAATGAAGCGAGAAGTGTGAGAAGCCCACTGACCCGTTTCAGATCAGCGGTCTTCAGTTGAAAAGCAGTCTCAGATTAGCTGTATACAGGCAGACGCTTGCAAATTGCCAGAACATTCACCTTTACATCCGCTACAACCTGCTCATTACCGATATTGATGATGTTAGAGCCAAGGGCATTACCAATGGCAATACCGGCAGAACCGTCCAGTGCGGCAACAGACGATACCAGAAGTTCTGGTGCTGAAGTACCAAAGGCAACAATGGTCATGCCAATGGTGAGAATGGACATACCCAGTCGAGAGGCCAGGGTAGAAGCTACTTCGATCAAACGATCAGCGCTGGTGGATAGAACAACAAAGCCCACCGCTATAGCGGCAACAAAGGAAAGAATTTCAATCATATCAATAGGTGAGAGGGCTTCTGACACAGTCAGCAATCACCAGGCCCTCATAAACCAGTGCTGCCAACCGAGTCTCGCCAAACAATGTGTTGCCACACTGTCGTATACGCCACAGTCGAATGACCAATGATGTTGACGTATACACCTGC
>NZ_JAHHPS010000002.1:0-1988 GCF_024606275.1 Endozoicomonas sp. SESOKO4
GTACATTAATAGTACCCACCTGCTTTTTCAGTTGCGCCGTGTAGTATGCGACGGGTGACTCTTTTACGGTACCGCAGCGCATGGCCATGGCGTAGTCAATTACCTCCCGGGCGGTTTCCGAATCGATATCCACCCGGGGGAGACAGGTGTCCCATGTATGACTCAGTTTGAGACACTCAAGTCGTAATTCGAGAATAGCGTCGGTCAGCTTTGTTTTTTTTTCCTGACGTGCAGCAAGCTCATCCGACAGATTGCATTCTGATGAACTCTCAAGGTCCTCTGCCTCTGAGGCTCCCGCTGCTGCCTGTTCATTTTTCTCCCGAACACAAACCAGAACAGGAGGATCGTCAGGCACCTCAGGCAAGGTAATACTGCACTCGTCCAGTGTTTTGGGTGCAGCATTTTGGTGTCTGAAGGAAGGAATATAGGGGACAACATGTTTTGGCACGGCAGGTAGCATGTCAGTTATATAATCATCGTCGTCTGAATCACGATTCAGGACTTCAAGGGCAGCCGCCATCAGATCTTGCATGAAAGCTTCATGACCAGGAATGGCCAAAACGGGAAAATTGGGTACCACACAACCACCTAATAACAAAACTGAAAAACATTTACTCCCGGAAAAATTGCCGAGAATAACTGTCAGAACCATCAGAAATTTGCTGAAATTCACACCATACCCTTCAAAAGATACGCAAACCTTCAGGGTAGACCAACCTGTAAAAAAAACCTGAAAAGGCGGAGTTGGCCGTTGATTTGAAATCCATTCTGGCAAGCGATCTACCGACCCATCCATGGACTTCTGAGGACGTCGATAGCAAAGTATTTATCCCTCAAATGGGGATACACATCCTCATACAATGGAACAAAAGCTCTTTTGGAATCTGACAATGTAAGAGTGATCTTTTCGGGCGCGTTTGCTGGCATATGTCAGCTCATACTTCAGCAGGGCTTTGCCGGGTTTTTCATGATCATCACAATGCGGCTCAATGGGTTGAACAATGAAATCTGGCTTATAACCATGTGTTGGTTTGAGAACAAAGTATTTACCTCTCAAATGGGGATAAACATCCTCATACAATGGAACAGCTCTTTTAGGATCTAACAATAAAAGATGCTGTAAGAGTTCCTTGCGGATGTCATCACTCATCTTGTCACTCATAAACATTTCCCGAAAACTGTTCTCCGATCTTTCCTTGAAGAGGAATAACTCCTTAGCATGATGAATAAACTGCTGTTGGTGGCTGCTTAATAACTCACAAAAAAAGGGAATACCGATAAATTGGGGGTCATAAAAGATTGAGAAAAGGATATGTTGAAAGGCGAATCTATCGGCTTCTGTCGTACCATTGCTATTAAGTTTTTGTGCAAACACATTAACGTCCCAATCAACACGATTAAAAATCGCTATGTTCTTCAAGTGCATATCCAGATTATACGTGCCATTTAACGCAGTAATCACTTTTTCAAAGGCATCCTGCTGGGCTGGACGTGATGTCATTCGGGAGCATTCGACGGTCATTTGACCCGCTACGGCATTGAAGTCTATTTTCATGGTGCCAGCATTTTTATCCAGTTCGATCTCTTTTAGTAACTGTGCCAGAAACCACATACGCTTAAACTTGCCGGATTTAAAACAGCTAAATTCAAATTGGTCAGTAAATTTCAGTCGCAAGGTTCGTCCTTTCCCTCCCTCTGCCTGTTCCAGTAGCTCGATAAGTCCCACATGAACGCCTAACATCAGATTAACAATCAAGGCATCATTCATACTGACGACCGTTCCTACACGCCCATTTTGTTCGATTGATTCTTTGTCGGATGGCCTCAAAAGCGGCACATTTTCACCCTGGCTCGTGTAATCAACATAGGTGATGTACTTTTTCCTGGACACCTTGCCCTGACCAAAAACCAATGCGATCGGTGCCAGTGCCTCTACAAAGCGCTGATGCAGGGCAAAAATCAGCTCATGGACACTCCGGACCTGCTCA
>NZ_JAHHPS010000099.1:0-9555 GCF_024606275.1 Endozoicomonas sp. SESOKO4
TACTCTATCCAGCTGAGCTACGAGCGCGTAATACTAAATTGTTCACTGGCGGTGGGTGGGGAACAGTTAGCGGAATTTTCTGATAACTTCAATATCTAAACTGCAACCAGTTCGAAATCATGCAGTTTGTGAAGACTTGCCTCATGAACTCAGCAACACTCGCCCACAGGGAGAATCCATGGTTTCCAACTGGACTGGATATAACACCCCAACCCCAAAAAAACGACTACCGCCACTAACTTCAACAGCGTACAATTAGCCTCTTCCCAAAAACTACCCCCTACTGAGCTAAATGGCCCCACGCTCCCTTGCGTCTATGAAGACAATGGTATAAGCCAAGGGCGGTAGCGTATTTGTTATAAAGTACTAATGGGGAGCCCAGCAAAAAGTAATCTGCGCAACTTTTCAGAAACATATATCACCCGCTTTATTCAGCAAACAACGGTTAACGGTGTGTAGAGATTTCTCACGGTTCCAGATTACCCGCCAACCATCATGGTGAGAGATGAACAAACAAGCGAAATACCTGATCGCCGAACTGAAACTGCTTATTGGCTTTCTTGGAGAAAAAAGCCAATTCAACTGGTGGGAAAGCAATTTTCTCAGCTCATCCAGTAACGCCTACCTAACACCGACCTATCCCCGAACCATTCTTCTTGCTCAATACCATGGCGTAAGTGAAGCAGCCTTGGCAGTACATGACCGTTTTATCGGTACTGGAATAAACTACCACTTATATCGCTTACCCGACTCTATTGAGCGAGAAATAGCCACTGCGGTTCAGGAACTATCCAGCAGTGCACACCTGCGCAGCACCTTAATCTCTATAGACACGGCATTAAGCAGACTGGCTGAGCTTGCAAGTCAAGAAGAGGCAGAAGATGGGCCAGTGGACATAGGCTCTTTTTCCGATGCAGACCTTGAACAGCTGATCAAATCAAGCGCAGGTTATTACGCAGATGCATTTACTCAAGGCATCACATGCTACCCATTTATGAGGGGGGCAAATGACGCCGGATAATGTTGAACCATTGTATACCACCCAGCTGGGTGCAGGCCTTGGCCTGGTGGAAGAGACCAGGCTCCTACTGTCACTCTATCACCCGGAAATGACGACAACTCAACTGTATCAGGAAGCGCTAAATTCCGGCTTGTTTCCAATGATTTCCGCAAGACGTCTGCGCAACATTATTGCGGAGTGTTTTTCCCCCCGTTATCTGAGACCCAATGTAGCGATCTACCTGAAGCCCGTCGCCGAAGTAGTATCCTGGCAATCCCTGAGCCAGCTATTACTGATACACACCGCTCTGGCAAATAAGGTCCTTCAGGATTTCATTACTTCTCTGTATTGGGAAAAATACTCCGGCAACTATGACACCATTAGCACGGAAGATGCCTACGACTTTGTCTACCAGGCCGTTGCCGAGGGCAAAACCCAAAAACCATGGTCCGACTCCACCATAAAACGGGTTGCTTCTTACCTGCTGGGTTGCTGTGCCGCCTACCAACTCTTGTCAACCGGAAGAGTGTCCAAAAGAACCATCCAGCCGGTTCGCATTCAATCAACCACATCCCTTTACCTGGCGTACTGGCTGCATTTTTCAGGTCTTGGCGATAACACCCTGGTCAACCACAACATCTGGAAACTGTTCGGATTAGACCCCCTCGACGTGCGCGAGGAGCTGAAAACATTAGCCAAAAATGGCTGGCTGATTGTTCAGTCGGCTGGGGAAGTCACGCGCATTAGCTGGCAATTTCAATCAATGGAGGAAGTCGTCAATGTCATCATTGAAAGCTGATTTTAACGAGCTCATGGAACGGGTGCGAGCGGGTCGTGAATTTGCCAGCGCCAGTTTCGAACCCATTTTTTACCTGGTATTCCGGCCAGAACAAATTCTCGAAGTTAAACGTCAGCTGCCAGCATGGGAAGCAAAACTAAGGAACGATGGATGGTCGGTTCATCACTTTTCCATGGCGGAGGCGGTCCAGGAGATTTTTATGGGGATGCCGCCATTTATCCGGAATATCTGGGAAACCCAGGACTCAGCAGCCCCCCTGCAATGGCAAAAAACCAATAACTCCCTGGCCCAGGCACTCATCAAGAGCGACGCCCTGCAAAACAAACTGGAAGCGGTATTATCCGAGCTGGAAGGGATTGAAAAAAATATTCTGCTTATTACCGATATTGAAGCCATACACCCCTATTTACGAATCGGCTCCATAGAAAACAAGCTGCAAGGCCGATTCCACGTTCCCACCATTTTTTTCTATCCCGGCGTTCGCTCCGGTACCCGCCTGAAGTTTCTCGGTTTTTACCCGGAAGATGGCAACTATCGCTCTGTCCATGTCGGCGGTTAACCACTGAAGATCATCGAAGATCCACAAACGATTAAAGGAAGCAACCATGGCCATCAAAACCCTGTTTGACAGCAACAGAGACATCTACCGCGCCATTGAAAAAGTCATCACCTATGGCGTATCACAGGAAGCCAGGCTGAAAGCGGAAATATCCGAATATGTCGTCACCGAAAGCATAGAGGAACAGTTTGAAAAACTGCTCAGTAAAATGCAAGCAGCCATGGAAGCCGGTGGCCAAAATGAAGTGGGGGTCTGGGTGTCCGGCTTCTACGGTTCCGGTAAAAGCTCTTTTACCAAATACCTGGGCCTGGCCTTTGACGATCAGGTAACCATCGACGGCACCCCCTTTATTCAACACCTGCAAGACCGACTGCAAAAATCCACCACCCGGGCATTACTGGGTTCGGTTGCCAAAAAATTTCCTGCAGCGGTTCTGATGCTGGACCTGGCCAGTGAACAGGTAGCAGGTGCCACCATGGAAGAGGTCTCCACCGTCCTCTATTACAAGGTACTCCAGTGGGCCGGTTACTCTCGCAACCTGAAAGTCGCCGCCTTTGAGCGCAAATTAAAACAGGAAAACCGGCACAACGAGTTTCTCGAACTGTTCAGCAGCTACACCGGTGGACTGGACTGGAACGACTACCGCAACGACGACCTGGTGGTGGACAGCGTTATTCCAGAACTGGCCCACCAGCTCTATCCTGCCATCTTTAAAACGCCCGCCTCATTTTCCACAGAAGCCAGCGAAATTATCCGCTTTGAAAATGACCGGGTAGCGGAAATGATCGATATTGCCCGGGAAGCAACGGGCAAAGAGCATATTATTTTTATTATTGATGAGGTAGGCCAATATGTCGGCTCCCGGCAAAACCTGATCCTTAACCTGGACGGTCTGGCCAAAAACCTGAAAAACATTGGTGATGGCAAAGTCTGGGTGATTGGCACCGCACAGCAAACCCTGACCGAAGATGACCCCAGGGCCACCCTGAACTCGCCAGAACTCTATAAACTCAAAGACCGCTTCCCCATTCAAATTGACCTGGAAGCGAATGATATCAAGGAGATCTGCTACACCCGACTGCTGGGCAAATCCCCTGCCGGTGAAACCGAGCTGGGCGCACTGTTCGACAGCCACGGTCAGGCGCTGCGCAACCACACCAAACTGGCGGATGCCCGGGCATACGGAGCCGACTTTGATAAACAGACGTTCATCGACCTCTATCCATTCCTGCCGGCACACTTTGATATCCTGCTGCACCTGCTGGGCAGCCTGGCCAAATCCACCGGTGGCTACGGGCTGCGTTCGGCCATTAAAGTTATTCAGGATATCCTGGTAGAAGGCGCTGACGGCACCACGCCCATTGCCGACCAACCCATAGGCTGGCTGGCCAATACTGTAACCCTGTACGATGCCCTGAAAAAAGATATCGAGAAAGGCTATCAGGCCCTTTATTCATCCGTTAAAAAGGTACAGATTCGTTTTCCCAATTCAGAGCTGCACCAGAACATTGCCAAGACCGTCTGTGTTCTGCAGATTCTGGAAAACCTGCCCGTCTCACTGCAAAACGTTACCAGCTTAATGCACTCTGGCGTCAGTGATGCCTCCGCCACCGATGCCGTTAAACAAGTGGTGGATGAACTGATTAATGACGCCATCGTCCCCTTTGGGGAGCAGGACGGTAATTTATGTTTCTTCAGTGAAAAGCTGAACAATATCGAACAGGAGCGAGCCACGATTCCCCTGCGCAGTATTGATTTGCGCAAAATCCATAACGAAGCGTTAAAAGAGGCGTATTCGCCCCTACCGGCCACCCAGCTGCACGGTTCCTTTTCGGTGCCGACAGGTCTGAAAGCTCAGAATATGGGAGGCGTACCGGCCTCCCTGGCGGGGGAACGAAATATTATACAAACCATTGTGGAGCTGGTATCCCCAAATGATTATGACGCCACCAAAACACGACTCACCGATGAAAGCCGACACAAAACTACTCAAAATATTATTTTTGCAATTGGGCGCACTACACCCGAGATGGATGAGTTGATAGGTGAGATTTACCGTTGCCGTAAGATTGCGAATGATTATCGAAATGAGCCTGATCAAGATATCAACAAATATTGCGCTAGTCAGCAAAGTATTGCTACTCGAAAATTTGGTGAACTAGAAGTTCTGATCCGCAAAAGTTTACAACAAGGGTCGTTTATCTTCCGGGGTGAAGTCACTGCCGTCGAAAACTTGGACCTGAATCTGACCGAAGCAGCCAAAAAACATCTGGCCGATGTGGCAGAACAGGTGTTCGACCGTTACCATGAAGCTCCCGTGCGGGCCAACACCAATCTGGCGGAAAAATTCCTGAACACCAACAGCCTGGCCGGAATTACCAGCGATATCGACCCCCTCAGCCTGGTACAGCGCGTCGGTGGACAACCCTCTATCAACACCGACCATAAAGCCATTACCAGCATCCGGGATGTGATCGAGCGCCAGGGTTCCATTGAAGGTAAACGGCTCAGCGACATCTTCAGCGATGCCCCCTATGGCTGGTCCCAGGATACCTTGCGCTACCTGGTGGCGGCCATGTTGGTGGCCGGCGAAATCAAACTCCGGGTGGCCGGTCGGGAAGTCACCGTTAATGGTCAGCAAGCCATTGATGCCCTGAAAACCAACAACAGCTTCCGGTCCATTGGCGTCTCACTGCGTGAAGAACGCCCCAGTATGGAGGTGATGGCCAAGGCGGCCGAGCGCCTGACCGACCTGAGCGGAGAGATGGTGGTGCCCCTGGAAGATGAGATCAGCAAAACGGCCATCAAACTGTTCCCGGATTTATTGCACAGCTACGGACCACTGGCGGAAAAACTCAAACGTCTGAGCTTACCCGGTGCAGATCGTATTGAATCCCTTAGTAACAATATCCGGGATGTGTTGTCTACCGATGCATCCGATGCCCCGTCTCGATTGGGCGGAGAAGACTCTGACCTTTACAACAGTCTGAAGTGGGCAGCAGAACTCAAACAGAGCCTGGAGCATGGGTTGGAAGACACGCTGAACAGCCTTCAGCAACATCGCAGTGCACTGGATCGTTTACCCAATAGTGGCACTCCGGGCCAATTAAAAACCGATCTGGCAGACCTATTGAACGACTTACAGGAACGGCTGAATCACAGTGAGTTCCTTAGCTACAAAAGCCAGTTTGCAGGACAGCTTACGGATATCAAAACCCGGGTTCGCGATACCGTGCTGGCCATGCAGCAGGAACAGGGCAACCGCATCAAAGAGGCGGAGCAGGACCTGGCTCGCGTTGCTCAATGGCAGTATCTCAATCAGCAGGAACAAAACGCCCAGCTGGCGGAATTGGAACAACTCACCGTTACCGCTACAGAAGATCTCTCTGGCTTGCAAACACTGATCAACCAGGAGTTCACCATTCAGTCCGAGCTGCAGGATATGAAAAAACGTGTTCAGCACAGAGGGCAACAGCTTCTCCAGGAAAAACTGCGAGAAGAACAGGAGGCCGCAAAACAGGCTGAAGGCACAGCGGCCCCGGCAAAAATCACCCGTAGCCTGAAACCGAAAAAACGCATTACCAGCCTTGAAGAGTTGAACGTACTGATTAGCGAACTGCAACGTCTTCAGGGTGAGTTGGCTCTTGTCCACGAATTTGAGCTGGAAATCAGCCTCAGCGAATAACGGCCAGCGACCTTCAGGAACATCGTTCAATGTCTTTTGATCAAAGCACCCGCAACCGTCTGCAACGGTTTGTCAGCAGTGCCCGTGCGCTGCTGGTTGAGGAATTTACCCGTCAACTCCAGGCCACCTATGGCCTGGACCCCGGTGAAGGGGCGGTGGCCAATATGGCCAGCCTGACCTATCTGGATAACCGCCAGCGGCAGACGGCCCATCTGTTGCGGGAGACCCTTGCCCACTATTTAGCCACCACCACTGGCCAAGGGGACAAGCAACGTACCCAACAGGCCCTTGGCCGAATCATACGAGAACAGGCGTTTACCGTACTGAACCGTCTGGCGGCACTGCGGATGGCAGAGGCTCGGGGTTTTCTACTGGAATCGGTAGCCAAGGGTTATAGCTCCAAAGGCTTCCAGCTGTACAAACCACTGGCCGGCACGGCCCATGGGGAAACCGGTGATGCCTACCGTCATTACCTGTTCAGCCTGTTTGATGAGTTCAGTCTGGATTTGGCGGTGCTGTTTGATCGCCATAGCGCCCAGGGGCAGCTCTTCCCACGGGAAAGTGCCCTGCTGGCGCTGCTGGATGAGATCAATCACCCCGATATTGAACACCTGTGGGCGGAAGATGAAACCATTGGCTGGATCTACCAGTACTTCAACTCCCAGGAAGAGCGGCGGCAAATGCGTGCGGAATCCCAGTCGCCCCGTAACAGCCGGGAGCTGGCGGTACGCAACCAGTTCTTTACGCCCCGCTATGTGGTGGAATTTTTAACGGACAATACCCTGGGGCGTATCTGGTATGAAATGACCCAAGGCAATACCGCACTGGCAGACAACTGTCGTTATTTGGTACGCCGCCCTACCGAAGTCTTTCTGAAACTGGGTGAAACGGCACCGGAAAATAATCAGGATGAAAACGAACCTCTTAGCCAGGAAGAGCTTCTGAAACAGCCGGTTTATATTCCGCATCGCCCTTTAAAAGACCCTCGCTCCATTCGTATGCTGGACCCGGCCTGTGGCTCCATGCACTTTGGCCTCTACGCCTTTGATCTGTTTGAACGGATCTATCGGGAAGCTTGGCAACTGGAACAGCAGCTGGGGCCCGATGCCTTTGTTCGGGAAACAGGTCAGGATGCCCTGCAAAACACGTTTGCCAACAGGGAAGAATTTGAGCAACAGATTCCCAAACTGATTATTGAGCACAATATTCATGGGGTGGATATTGACCCTCGAGCCGTACAAATTGCCGGTTTGAGCTTATGGCAACGGGCCCAGCGAACCTGGCATCAACAAGGGATTAAACCTCAGCAGCGCCCCGCCATTGTTAAATCCAATATTGTCTGTGCTGAGCCCATGCCCGGTGAAAAAGCGCTGCTGCAGGAGTTTACCGAGAAGCTGGACCCGCCAGTACTGGGGCAATTGCTGGACGTGATTTTCGATAAGATGCAGCTGGCCGGTGAAGCGGGCACCCTGCTGAAAATTGAAGAAGAGATACAAACCGCCATTCAAGAAGCCCGGGAGCAGTGGCTGAAAGCGAGCGGCAGCCAGACCATGGGGGATATGTTCCCGTCCGAGCTGGATGCGGCAACACCTCAGAAAAAGCTTGGTTTTGATCTGCGTGGTGTTGATAATGAAACATTTTGGGATGATGCTGAGCAGCATATTTTGCAGGCGTTAAGTGATTATGCGGATCAGGCGGAGTCTTCTGCGGATCAGAAACGGTTGTTTGCGGAAGATGCGGCTAAGGGGTTTGCTTTTATTGAACTGTGTCGGAAGCAGTTTGATGTGGTTTTGATGAATCCGCCCTTTGGAGAAGCAACAACTGAGTTAAACAAAAAACTAAAGATATATTTAGTACGTAATATCTATGGATGTTTTTTAGAAAGAGGCATGCACTTGTTAAGTACAAGGGGTTTTGTAGGCGCGATTACTGACTCCACCTATTTAAAACAACCCACCTTTCTACCTTTGAGAGATTTTTTATTATCAGATAGTAATGGCATAGATTATATTATTGATCTTGGGTGGGGTGTACTCGATGCAAATGTACAAACATCCATCATTACTTGCTCGCCAAATAGCTCCATGTATTTTTCAACCCTTGATTTATCGAAAAATCAAGAGAAAGAGGAAAACCTAATAAATTTAACAGAGAATGACTTAACTCTACGTTCAAAACTTGATACCAAAGAGCTACCTAAATCATTATTAGCTGTAAATTTGCCGATAGAAGCAAGTAAAACCATTCCATCGCTCCAAAAATTAAAAGCAATTGCAGAGTTACCCTGGGGATGTGGTGCAAATGATTCCACTCGCTTATTCAGGTTAAGGTGGGAATTAAGTCCAGAACAGATAAATAATGACTGGTCTTTCATAACTAACGGTGGTGAATACTCTCCCTTTCATAGAGAGAACTTCCTAACGGCAAGAATTAAAGTGGAGAATGGAAACTCTGCTTTCTCAACAAAGTTCAAAAATGAAACAGATTATTTATATGATAGTGCTGGACAAAACCTATATTTCAAATCAGGATTGACCTATCCAAAAAGATCTCGCTTTTTACATGTTTCTGCACTACCAGAAAATCATTTATTCACACCTGAAGGAAAAGGACTTTTCCTGACTTCAGATATAAACATATTCCTCCTGATGGGAATAATGAATAGCTCATTTGTTGCTCAATACGCAGAGTTTCTATGCGGCCCTCACAAGCAAAAGGGAGATGTAGAACTAATTGGAACACCACTACTTTCTACTGAGTCAGAGAATAAATTAATAGAACTGTCAAAAGCAAACACGTATCTAGCTCAGGAGCTAGAAATTTTCAAAGAAGACTCAACTCTTTTCCTAAGACCATTTTTACAACCGGTGGAAAATGAGCTTAACTCTCATACTATTAGCAAAGCCATCAAACTGACAAATGAATACATTCAACAAAAACATAAAAAGTACTTAAATAATTTTGAGCAAATAGATGAGATAGTTGAGAGTTCCTGCAAATGGCTTTTGATTGACCAAAATATTAGGGAAGATTTAAGCCGCATGAGAAATAAAGTTAGATTAAACCAAGAAGTTAGCATTATTGATATTATTTCCTATTTTTTTGGCATTATATTTAATAGATGGTCTATCAATAGCTGTAGACTGTCAATACAAAATTTAACTTTACCAACTCCCTTTGATGGACTTCCAATAAGGCCTTTTGCAGCTTGTGAAGAAAATGGAGAGGTATTCACAAGAAACAATATTTTAGTTGATGATGCTCAACAATTAAGAAATCAGAGTACACCTGATATTGTTTACCTACTAAGCGATTTATTAAAAGCTCTCTTTGGAGGAGATTCTGACGATATTTACACTGAAATAGAGAGCCTTTTGGGAAACCCTCTCAGATCATACTTATCTTCTATTAGCGGTTTTTTCGATGATCATTTAAAGCTGTACAGTAAGGGGCGCCGTCAGGCCCCGATTTACTGGCCCTTACAAACGCCATCCGGCTCCTACACACTCTGG
>NZ_JAHHPS010000012.1:0-8574 GCF_024606275.1 Endozoicomonas sp. SESOKO4
AACTCTTCAATTTTGTTGCCTTTCCGGCTTCTGGTGAAAGGCGCGGTGGTAGAAGAGGTGGCATAATCTTTGGTGAATTGAGGGAAGAGCCAATCTCTGGCTGTACAGCGCTTGATGTATCCCGGAATGCCCCTGACGCCAACTCAAATCCACTGCATCCAGATTATAAACCTCGCCGCTCAGGGATTCTGCCCCCTCTGGATTACGAGCCAAAAGTAAAGAATCTCTCTTCGGAACAACGGCCTGAACTGCCGAAAAAATACGCTTCACTTCCTCCAATTAAGAAGGAACGTAACATGTCAGCCATCCAATAATTTGATTAACCGAACCGTTTAATCGTTTTTCTCCCGTTTCACACTCTTAGCGCTACAGCAGGAGATCTCAGAACAGAGATTTATAAGAAGTTTAATACTGGCTTGACTCCGTAATTATCACTGAATGACTGATTTCGATGGCAAAGATAGACTAGTATTGCCGTATATCTATCCCAACAATGCATTAAAGAATTCAGGAACCAATTCAGTGGCAGGCCCGGTAAGACTCCGATCAAACCGTGAGGCGTGGTAACCGGGCTCAAGATTCAACTCAACGGTCTCGGCGCCCGCGGCCTTAGCTTCTGCAAAAAAACCGGCAGCAGGATACACATTACCCGAAGTTCCGATGGAAACGAAAAGGTCACATTGCGATAGAGCTTTATAGATGCGATCCATCTGCAAAGGCATTTCGCCAAACCAGACAATGTGAGGCCGCAGATTACCTGCCTGAAGACAACATGGGCAGAGTGTTTCGGTAGTAAGATCATCATGCCAGTCAAAAACCTGTTCTGTATCCTGACAACTGGCTTTATAAAGCTCACCATGCATATGAATCAGGTTCTGACTGCCCGCCCGGGAATGCAAATCGTCAACGTTCTGGGTGACCAGCAGAAACTCGCCATCATAGGATTTTTCGAAGTCTGACAAAGCCTTGTGAGCAGCATTGCAAACTACTTCAGTCAGTTGTTGACGTCTGTCATTGTAAAAAGCCTGCACCAAAGCCGGATTGCGATTATAACCTTCCGGCGTGGCGACCTCTTCAACCGGATGATTTTCCCAAAGGCCATCACTGGCCCTGAAAGTACGAATACCCGACTCGGCAGAAATACCGGCACCGGTCAGAACAACAATAGATGGGTAATTGTGCATGAGTTTTTGATCAATAGTAAATTGAATTCTTTATCTTCCCAGAAGCCTGAATTTCTGTTGGCATTCAGACTTCTGATCTTTACCGGTATTACCGGGAGTACACCGAGGTATAAGAAAGCGTTTTGTTGCTTTTAGCAGGAACTTTAACCTTGATGGTATCAGTCTGCTGCAGAGCACCGCCTTTCACGTCCTCCAACTTAATCAGAGAATGATCGCGATCTGTCATCATCAGGGTCACCTCTTCATCACTGTCGTTGAATACAACGGTCTGCCAGCGACTAATAAGCTCCTTCTCCCGTTGTTGACTATCAACGCGCTTTCTCTCAACCCTTACGGTCAGGGCTTCACCCATGGCAAGATGAGCATAATCGCCTTTGGTGGTCTGAGGGATCATGGCATTACCGCTGATAATCACAGTGCCATCGCCGGTAGACTCAAGAATCCTCACCTCACCGGCAGGCAGATCACGCTCAGCCTTAAAGCGATAATTCAACCTGGGTCTTTGCAGATCAGAAGTTCTGCCTGAATATGAACGACCATTAACATCCAGCTGATAGTAGCGGTCAAGTGCTATTTGATCATCCTTGTAGAGAGTCATCTGCTGCCAGGAGAACGGGGTCAGTTTCGTTTGGTCCTTCGGTAACGAGATCACCATGACCTCACCCACCCGCTGACTTTCCTGACCGGGCGAAGCATTGGCAGAATCCATCCGCACCATCTTACGGGCATAGCCTACATTAGGCCGTCCCATATCTCCGGCCACCAGCTTGATATCTGCGTTGTTGTAGTCGGTTTCTGTGTTGTTGTTTAACAGAGCTGTCAGTTCAATACGGGCTTTTCCAGTGTCATCCAGAGTCATTCGATAGTGGCTTGAATAGCGAATGGAAGGTGTAATGTAAGACAGACGCAACTGGTCGGTGCCGACAAGATCCGGAAAGCGTGCGATCAAACGAGTTTGATAGTCTTTTTCCAGGAACACCTGTTCGCGTGAGGCCAGCCTGATGCCTTGAGGATCATTCCAGTCAACCAGGTATTGTCGACCGTTACTGCCCTGAACCAGCCCCATTCCACTGTCGTAGGAGAGCAAGACACCCTGTACGGGAACATTCAGCCCACCCCCCACGAGTTCAACCGACTTGCCAACCAGCCGATGGTAAAGATGATCTCTATCCAACCCCCCTCTGTGCCAGATAAGGCTATCAGGAACCACACCTTGTTTGTCTGCGATGTATTCCAGTTCCAGGCTATCATCTTCCCAGTCATCGGCCATGCCCTCAACGACTAATTTCCCTTCCGGTCCGGGAAGCACTTTGAACTGTTGACGAACCAGAGCTTTGTCTGGGTAGAGGGTTAAATGAGTACTGCTTGCATGGCCTACTTCCACTCTTCCTGCCTGTTCATCCGCGGTCACCATATTGGCACTCATGGCCGTCAGCACAACAGCGCTACTCAGTATTCCGGTCAGATTGAATCTGGCTCTCATTATGACTTTCTCCCTTTAATGAGACAGTGTGGGCTGATTGAGTCCGCCTGAATGCGTAACTTAGTGATCAGCCCGGATAGTGATGCAAAGCTTTCGAGGAGCATGCCCGTAAAATAGACCATAAATCAACTCCACGTTTTCTCAAACGGGAGCCGACAACATCATCGAGGATCAGAAAGACCAGAAAGGATTATCCACTTGCAGATTCAGCGCATGGCCAAAGCCGGGCACTTTTATGTGTCGATCGTTGTAATCCAGATCGTCTCCACCGAGAACCCCTTCACCAAATTGATAAATAGGCTCTAGCTGACCGGAAAGCTGCGCAGACTCATACTCTTCCTGTCGATGGGAGGTACTTTCATAACCATGCTGCCAGGATGAAAGTGCCTGCTCGCCATGTTTGGCTTTCAACATATCTCGGGCTATATCAGGGCTCAGAACCAGCGCCGTAGCGTTGTTTCCCCCAAAACCCTTGGCGTTGATCAGCGACATGGCCATCTGTGATGGGCCCATCTCATTATGTTCCATGCTGATGTTGAGGTGTGAATGATGAACGTCTTCAGCAATACCGGAAATCGTTCGGATACCGGGAATGATGCCCCGGTGCCAGACACCCAGTGTTGACATCAGCTGATCACCAGCAGCCACACCAATAGAGTGACCCAGATAGCTCTTAACGGCTGTAACGGGCCAGTTATACATACCAAAATGGCGGGCCGTTTCATTGAGAATATGGGATTCAGTCACCCGGTTTTGTGGGGTGCCGGTACCATGAGCCTGAACAAAACTTCTCTGTCTGATAGCGTCTTCTCCCAAAATTGCCCTGCCCAGGGCAGCAGCTCTGGCAACAGTCAGGTAGTTTCCGGCGCCGGGAGATGAAATGGACTTCTTATAGCCGTCTGCGTTCACAAAAACGTCAGCCACCGCGCCCAGAATTTCAGCACCAGAGTCAAGCACCAGCTCATCATCCATCAAAATAAAGTATTGGGAAGATTCCGCAATGGTAAAACCGGCACTCTCTGCAAAAGGGCGACAGGCATTACGCCAGTCAGGGGGGGTACCTTCGGCAAGACCATCCAGCTTTCTCAAAGCATCGTCCGTAGCCAGAGCTCCCATGGTGCTGTAGCCATCCATGATTTCAGGTAAAAGCGGCGCTTCACTATTGCCAACGATCACTACCCGGCGCTTACCGGAACGAATGTCGTTCACCGCCAGCTGCAGGTTATAAAGCAATGTTGCACAGGCTCCCATTGAGGTGCCAGTGTTACCCAGTGAACCCAGGATATAAGCGTTAATAAAATCAGCGGACATTTCAGCGAAGCCCAGTGGGCACTGCTTGGAAGTCACCCTCTTACCCATCAAACGGGCTTTGAGCATGCCGCCATAACCGTTATAGTCGAGCTGGCTCATGGCACTTCCTGAATAGACAGCAATCTGTTCGGGAGACAATTTCTCTTTCAAGAGCAGCCAGTCCAGACCAGAGGACCGCATGGCATCCGACGCCCCAAAAACCGTCATAGCCAGTGAGCGGGGATGATTTCTGGACTGATAAAGAACAGCAGGATCAAATCCGCTGGGCAACTGACCTGCGGCATTAACAGTGCCTACCTTTGTCGAAGGCAACATCAGGGACTGCAGGCCGGAAAAACGGACTCTGACATTTCGGCCATCGGCCAGTTCATCTACCTGCCAGTTTTCCGGTAATGGTTCAGGTAGCCCAGACTTTGGCAGAATCAGTTCCGAGCCTGCTGCGGCTTCAAGGGACCGATGATAATACAGAGCATTATTATCAAACAGATTGGTTTCGAGCTGCCTGATCAGGGTACCTGAAAGAATAGTGTCTGTCGGAGTGTCTTTATCCAAGCCCCTGAGCTGTGCGATAGCAGTCAACGTCTGCTGCTTGTGTTGAGCACCCAATTGATCAAATACCAGACGATGATAGCCATGAAACCCTGAACTTCGTCCCGCCGGACTGATGCCTCCCTGCGCGACAATGACCGGTAATCTGCTCACGGTAACAACTCCATTTATATGAGGAATATCTCGGTAGTTTAATAGGACATTCATAAACACAACTGTACATTTATGCCAACCAACCTGATAATTACGTCACATCATCAGATTTCCAGGTCAGCTCTTTGACACAGAAAATGCTTTCACTGAATAGAGTTCTGATTCCTCTGGTAGATCATATGCTGTCCACCAGCATCAGTTTGCCGCTTGAAATAATCCAGGCAGGTGTGACCTATAGCCGCCTGAAACATCATTATTCCGACGTAGAAGTCTGTTTCTGTGCTGAGCAACTCAGCCCGATCATCACTATGGGTGGAATACCTCTGACACCGGAAGTGACTTTTGCTCAAACAGGCCCCGGTGACCTGGTGATTGTTCCCGGCCTCTGGCGAAACCCCCTTCCAGTAGTATGGCAGTCCAAAACACTGGTGAAATGGCTGAAGAATCAGCATCAGCAGGGAGCTACCTTCTGCGTGGCAGGAACCGGAGTCACATTTATGGCTGAAACAGGTTTATTGAATCACCAGCCAGCAGCCACTCACTGGTATTTTCTTGAACGATTGAAGCGACACTATCCAGACGTTGATTTTAAACCCCATCACCTGATTACCCGCTCAGGGCGTATATTTTGCGCCGGAAGTGTCAACTCGGTTGCTGACCTTATGATTCATCTGATTGAGCTGAGCATGGGAGAGCAGGTTGCCCATAAGGTCGAGCAGCAGTTCTCCCATGAAATCCGTCGTCCTATGGATCAGATATTGTTTGCTGAAGATCACACCACCACTCATAACGATGAAATCATCATCCAGCTTCAGGAATGGATAAGGCAGCATTATTATGAAGATATTGAAATGAACCACCTGATAGAAGCTTCTGGTTTGACACGAAGAACACTGCACCGAAGATTCAAGGAAGCCACTGGCTTCTCTCCAACCACTTATATTCAGCGAATGAGACTGACCCTGGCCTCAGATCTTCTGAAAAGGACCGACCTTTCCATCAGGGAAGTAGCCTATCAGGCCGGATACACCGACCCTGACTATTTCAGCCGACTGTTTCAGAAGCACTTTCAGCTGACACCAAGCAACTTTAAGCGCAGCGTCCGGGGTAAACTTTTCTATCTTGAGCGCTCTTGATACATTTCGTATCAATATACTGACTGATCTACACCGCCTGCGCCTTTTCCACCCTGCCTGTTTTGGATAAGCTTTACTCGACTGTTATGGCGCAACGAATCTTATTCGTCCCGCCGACTCTTATCATTAACTGGAGCCAAAGATGATTATCAAGCCGAGGATTCGCGGATTTATCTGCACAACGACCCACCCCTTGGGGTGCGAGCAGAACGTCAAAGAGCAGATCGCTTATACCAAGGCTCAGGGTGAAGTGACCGGGGGTCCCAAGCGGGTTCTGGTCATTGGTGCTTCCAGTGGTTACGGCCTTGCATCTCGTATTACCGCGGCGTTTGGCTCAGGTTCAGCTACCATCGGTGTTTTCTTCGAAAAGCCCGCAACCGACAAAAAGCCTGGCACGGCAGGCTGGCACAATTCCGCCGCTTTCGAAAAGTTGGCTCATGGGGAAGGATTGTATGCGAAAAGCCTGAATGGTGATGCATTCAGCCACGAAGCCAAAACCAAAACCATCGAACTTATCAAAAAAGACCTGGGCCAGATTGACATGGTTATTTATTCTCTGGCTTCTCCTGTTCGTAAACTGCCTGACAGCGGTGAAGTCATCCGTTCTGTGCTCAAACCTATGGGTCAGCCCTACAGAGCGACAGCCGTCGACACCAACAAGGATCAGCTGTTTGAAGCCCTGGTTGAGCCGGCAACTGAAGAAGAAGTGGCAGCAACGGTGACAGTGATGGGCGGTGAGGACTGGGAACTCTGGATGAAAGCCCTGTCAGAAGCCGGTGTCCTGGCAGAAGATTGTAAAACGGTGGCCTATAGCTATATTGGTACCGAACTTACTTGGCCAATATATTGGGAAGGTGCATTGGGTGAGGCCAAAAAGGATCTGGATCGTGCTGCCCATGCCATCGACAAGCAGATGAAGAGCCTGAACGGTTCTGCCAACATCGCAGTACTGAAAAGCGTTGTTACTCAGGCCAGTTCTGCGATTCCTGTAATGCCCCTCTATATCGCCATGGTCTTCAAGAAGATGCGCGAAGAAGGTGTTCATGAAGGTTGTATCGAACAGATCAACCGAATGTTCCGTGACCGCCTTTACAGAAAAAACGGCGAAGCTCCGATGGTGGACGACAGCAATCGCCTGCGTCTGGACGACTGGGAACTGAGAGACGACATTCAGTCACATTGTCAGGCACTCTGGCCAACGCTCACCAATGAAAACCTGTCAGAACTGACCGATTACGTTGAATACAAGGAAGAGTTCCTGAAACTCTTTGGCTTTGGCGTTGAAGGCGTTAATTACGAAGAGGATCTCAATCCACTGGTGCCTTTTGACGTCATTGATATCTGATCAACCGACCCGGGAGGGTTTGAAAGCCCTCTCGTTTCACAATGCATTGAAATATACTACAACGACCTCTTATTCATAATAAGAATCTTCCCGACTATACCAGGATTGAGGACGCCCAACGGGCTGACTAAAATCCGGAAATGGCAGTGACTTACCATTGGGGCCCTTGGTCATTTTATAATCCTGCCAGCGATCCTCAATGTACAATTCATCTCCGGCACGTATGAATTTCAGTTGCGCGTAGACTGCAACGGGTAGAGGTTTTGCCCCCGCTGTATAAGCAACACCCGGGGTGAAACCTGTCAGCTCGAAGCCATGTTTCAGCCAGTCCACACTGCCTTTGAGAGCGTGAGATTCCACAACAGCAGGATCACTGTGGGACAGAACACTGCTTTCAAAATACCATTGATGATAGGCATTCATTCTCAATACATAGCGAACCGCCAGATAACGATGCTCACGAAACTTTTTTTTGCGTTGATCATGCTTATAAATTTCGTAGACCGTACAACGAATAGCTTCAATCGTATCAAAGGCAATGGCATCGCCTATTCGATAAGGATTACCAATCAGCACATCACCCTTTGCGATAGTCAGTGTTTCCGGCTCATTTTCAACGGGTTTATTTTTATACTCCTTATCAATAATGATACGAAACTGTCTGGCCTGCAGGGGCTCATAACGCCCGAGCACCGACTGCAGGTGTTGGAAGCCTGCATCGAGATTTTCAAGAGACGGAGCAGATTCGACTGCACAAAGAGGCATAACGAGAATTGAGACCAATGCTAACGCGCCCGTCATCACTCTTTTTATCACCGCACATCTTATCGCACTATTCATCGCACTACTTGACTTAAGGCTCTGATTGTAAGCTAGTCCATACACCAAAACTGTCCAGCCTGAACTTGATCAAAAGGTTCAATAAAGGGCAAGATAAAAATCTGGCGGATAATAAAGTTCTTTCAGGAAATGATTAACTTTGAACAAACCATTCTGATTCTTACCTTCTGTGCAGGCGGTCTGATAACAGCGACAATTGTCTTTTGGAGTCTGCGTTTGGGCATCACTCCAACACCCACTTCTGCCAGGGTAAGATCAAAACTACTGGAAACCTTGCCAGAAATAGTCGATGGCAACATTTATGAATTGGGCTCTGGTTTTGGTTCTCTTATTACGGTATTAGCAAAAACCTATCCAGACCAGATCATTTATGGAATTGAACGCTCCCCTCTTCCCTGCTGGATCAGCCGATTAAGTTGCCGCCATCTGAGAAATGTAGTCATCGTTCAACAGGATATTTTCCAACATAAATGGGAAGGTGCCGGATTGATCGTCTGCTATCTCTATCCCGGCGCCATGGAGAAGTTATCAAAAATCTTTAATCAGAAGCTTAAGACAGGTTGTTACATCGTC
>NZ_JAHHPS010000100.1:0-1539 GCF_024606275.1 Endozoicomonas sp. SESOKO4
GGTTGATGAAAAAGTCATCCATTTAGAGAAGCTTTTGAGGGAAGCTGATTGTCGTGCAACAGAGATGCAGCGAGACCTCAATAAAATCAAGGAAGAAAAAGCTAAAGAATCCAAAGAGGTTGAGTCTCTGAACGAACGCTTAGCAGCGTATCAACTTTACACAGATAATGAGCTGGAATACAGAAAAAAAACCTGTGCTGAAAAAGAGAAACAATCCAAACGGATTGAGTCTCTGGAGAAACTTGTAGGAGCCTATCAAAGTCGCTTGGCTGCTAATCACGATAGCAAAGGCGAAGCCTGGGATGAACAAGAGAAGCAATCCAGACAATGGGATGCCGACAGGGCGGCGATGGAAAGAGAGATTGAAACCCTGAGGGCTAAACTCAGAGCACTCTCAATGGATGAACAGACGACAGAGACTGGAGCTGCATTGGATGGGGGTCGTTGATAGTCAAATAGTTGTGAATTTTTTAACGTTGCAAAAGGAGTATTATAATGGCAAATCCATCAAACGCAGCAATCCCAGCAAACGTAACTGACCCGGGTGTTCGGGTCAAAGATGATAGGTCCGGCCGCCATTCCGGCAGTGTTGCGGAATATTCATTATATCAATGCAGAGTTCTTATAGATCCATTACGCAAGATGCGCAGTGGGATCACTGTGGAAAAGTTACCTGAACCCCCTTCGCCGTGCCATCTTTTGAGTGATTTTAAATGTTTGGACCGTCGGACGGTGTTAGCCTATCCATCCCTGGAGGATAGTACCGAGGACATGCCAACCTTTTTACGCAGGATTAACGCAGCCAATGGTTATGGAGTCTGGGCTGAACTGGCACATATGGATGAGCAAAGAAGGGCTTATTACCATCATCTCTGCCAGCTTCACAGTCAGCTCGGTGAATCACTGAATGCTGCTCGGCAGGTTGAAAACTCATTAGAAAACGATATTTCCCTCCATAGAAAAAATAGAGCGTTTGAGGCAGCGGACCAGCCATTCAGAACCCTTCAAACTAATAAATTAGTCACACAATTAGAAGACCAACTGAAGGTATCCAGACTTCGTTCAACCAAGATGCAGAAAGAGCTTGAAGAAGCTCGAATAGAAAGAAAAAAGATTGAAGCTGACCTTTGCAATACCCAAGATGGAAAAAGTGTGAGCGTCGAAGAGTTTCAGAAATTGACGCAGGATTTAGTACAAGCCCGTCGCGATCAGAATACCTTAAAAAAAATACGAGAACAAAATGATGAACAATCCAGAAAGGTTAAAAAGCTGAAGGAAGATAATTATGAACAATACATAGAACTCAGGAAGCTGAATCAGAAGTTATTAGAAGCTGGTCGTTCCTCAGATAAACAGCAGCTTGACTTAAAAGAAATGCAAAAAGAAAACGATTTGTTATCCAGACGGGTTGCAAGTCTGGAGTTGGATTTAGAAGTAGTTCGTCGTTGTTCAGATGCTCATCTAAGTCTCTTTAATAAAATGTGGGAAGAAAAAGTTCAACAATCCAGACGATCGAGCCAGCGTGAGAATGAGTTATAT
>NZ_JAHHPS010000013.1:0-1557 GCF_024606275.1 Endozoicomonas sp. SESOKO4
CTTCTACCACCGCGCCTTTCACCAGAAGCCGGAAAGGCAACAAAATTGAAGAGTTCAGGGTTGATACTGTTATACCTTGTAAACAGATGCTTCAGAACATCTTTAGTGAAGACGCTGCTGAGACAGCCTGAATATTCAAATTCGATCCTGGTAATAGATTTGTCCGATGTACGCTCCGATAATGACCGTTTGACGAAAAGAGACTGCCCATCGGCAGACCAGCTGAACGAGGCTTTTTCCAGAGACTCAGGAGGAAACCATACCATTGGAACAGCATCAAATCGGTAAGTAACCGAGGTACCTGGCAGGCCAACAGAGACAACAGAGGTAGTACCTTTGATTTCGGGCGGCTGAACAAGAATATTCAGCGATGATAAGTAGAAATTTTCCTTAGCTTCACCTTTAAATGACTTCACGTAGCTGATGTAACCTGCATTCCTGTAATAGGGAGTAGCATGGTAATCATGGTCAACGATCCACATAAACTGAGGGAACAAGCCTGCCGGTGTCAGCGCCATAACCGGTCGCACCATCGCCACAACAATCAGGACAGATAAAGCTTGTCGCACCGGGAACACCTGCTGACTCATTTGTAAGGAGCTGTAACTATAGACGCTAAAATGGCTCTGCAGACAATCTGGCTCGGAAAATAAAAAATAGAGGTCAATAACGAGTTAAAGGCATTAGCGGTGGACCACCCCTGCCGTCATTAATTCATCATGAAACTGACACCCTTGTAACATTACTCTGACTTATTTCTGCCCTAGGCTGTGCATGCAAAAAAACAACCTACAAGAAACAGGAGCCCGTGTGAGAGTTCTGAGTGTGATACCTCTGATTGTTTTTACAGTATTGCTAAGTGGCTGTGACGATGAAGCAGAGTCCAACAGCGGTGATAATAATACCAGTGAATACCACTGCCCGGTTGAGTAGATAGTAAAGGCAAGCAGTTCATTATGAAAAAATCATTGAGTCGTCGTCAGTTTTTAAAGGCGTCAGGTGTCGGGTTAACCGGCGTGACAGCTTCAGGGTTGCTTCCACCTTCCATTGTGAAGGCTTTATCTATTCCGGCAAATAATGTCCACGGTAACATCAATGATGTGGAGCATGTGGTTATATTGATGCAGGAAAACCGGGCTTTTGACCACTATTTTGGAAAGTTGGCAGGGGTTCGTGGTTTTGCTGATCGCCATCCTGCTCCTACGGTGTATGGTGATGTCTGGAAGCAAAAATACGTGAAAGGGTGGAGTAATCGATTTATTTATCCCTATCATCTGGATGCGAAGCAAGGTAATGCACAGCGTGTGAATGGCACACCACATACGTTCCCGGATGCCCAGGATGCCTGGGATATGGGACGCATGAGTGATTGGCCCACCCACAAAAAAGAGCAGTCTATGGGCTACTACACTGAGGCTGAATTACCTTTTCAGTTTGCCTTGGCTGATGCTTTTACTGTCTGTGATGAATACTATTGTTCATTTCATGGGGGAACCAACCCTAACTCTTCAATTTTGTTGCCTTTCCGGCTTCTGGTGAAAGGCGCGGTGGTAGAAG
>NZ_JAHHPS010000101.1:0-20944 GCF_024606275.1 Endozoicomonas sp. SESOKO4
GACCAATTTATTGCAACCGCAGTAGGACAGCCTTAAGTCCGACAGGCTGCTAGCTCCATCTGATTTTTTCGCCACCATTCTTTACTGAATTAGCTCACATGAAACTGCCATTTCAACGACGACAGCCGTCAGTGGGTCTGGCTCTTGTCGTGTTTCTCACTCTCAGCCACCAGACCCACGGGCAGAACCTTGAAGAAGTGGTCAGTGTGGCCCTCATCACTAACCCGAAAATGCTACAGGCTTTTCATAAGGTTCAGGAACGCAAACACGATGAAACCGTTGCAAAATCAAGCTATTTCCCCACTCTGGATCTTCATGCCGGTGTCGGTCATGAGCGCACTGACAGCCCGGCAACCCGCAGCGGCGGACCATCCACTGACGAATACCTCAGACGACGGGAAGCCAGTGTTGTACTGCGCCAGATGATTTTCGAAGGTTTCTCAACCCTGAACAATGACCGCAGAACGAAGGCAGCCACTCACTCAGAGCAATACCGCCTCCTGAGTATCGCCTCCGAAATGGCTCTTGATGTGACCCGCTCTTTTCTGACGATCCTCATGCAGCAAAAAGCCCTGAAAATGGCTCATCAGAATCTGGATGCCCATGAAGAGATCTATTACTCGATCTTTAAACGCTCGGAGCATGGCGTTCAGAGCGTAGCCGATTTGAGCCAGATCAGAGGGCGTCTTGCAGTAGCGCATTCCAATGTCATTGCTGCACAGAATAACCTGAACGACGCCCGGATACAGTTTCTGAAACTGGTGGGTATTCAACCAGATAATTTGATCGCACCAGATCCCGATATCAGCCTGATTCCAGAAACACTGGACGACACTTTGAGATTGGCTACAAGGGACTATCCACTCCTGCAGTCAGCCACACTTGACCAAAAGGCTGCCGATCATGAGTACGAGGCCAGCAAAGGACGCTTTTATCCCGAGTTGTCTATCGAAGCGGCTCGTTCCTGGAATTACAACCTTAACGGGATCAAGGGCAGAGACGATGATTACGCCATTATGCTTCACGCCCGATACAACCTGTTCAGTGGTGGCAGAGATACCGGTCAGATGAAGGCAGCCCTGACCCGGCGAGAGGAGGCTGGGGACATTTACTCACAGGCAAGGCTTCAGGTTGAGGAAGAAGTCAGGCTTTCCTGGGAAGCTCGCCAGCAACTCAAAAGACAGCTTCCCAAATTGGAAGAGCACTTTGAGGCCATCAATATGACCGTCAAAGCCTATCGCAGACAGTTTATTCTGGGAGAGCGGACCTTAGTGGATGTCCTTAACGCTGAAAACGAAAAGCTGGAAGCCAACATGGCCTGGAACCGGGCTTTAACCCATGAGCTGGAAGCCAAGTACCGACTACTGCATATCACCGGAAGACTGCTCGACTCACTGAAATTCACTCTGCCCGCAGACTGGGTACCACCCCGGAAGTAACGTCATGAGAAAGCTGGTCGTTCCATCTGAAGGCGCCAGAATCGGGAAAGTTTCAGGCGTTGTCTGGAAGCTATCACCGGATGGTTCCCGTCAGAGAATTTTTCCTGAAGACACTGGCACCAGGCTGTCCTCCAGCATTACTGTTGAAGTAGAAGATGACTCCGATCTTGAACTGATTCCAGAACCCCTGGCCTTGGATGAGCCTTTTGCAAAGACAAGCGAACCTTCTGATACTCTCAGACAAGAGCTTTCCACCACATCCGGGCATGGCCAAAGTGTTACCGCGCCTTTTGTCTTACCCTTGAGTCTGGTCCGGATTGTACCAGCAGCGGGCTTTCAAACAGGGTCAAGATCTCAAGGTGCAGAGTCTGAACGGCTGCGCTCTGGCCAGTTCAGCAATGATCGGGCACAAGTAAACGACACCAATGCTCTTCTGAAAATTGCTGTACCGATCACAGTCGATAATGTCGTCAATCTTAAGGAGTCAGGGCACCTGCTCATCACCGGTACCGTCACGGATATTGAAGACGGCCAGAGTGTTCTGATCATCCTGACGGATCAAAACGGTAAAAGCCTGCAAGCCTCAAGTACTGTTTCCGGTGGTCACTGGCAATGCGTCTTTAATGAAATGGGAGGCAACAGTGCTGGTCTTGTTGATGGCTCTGTCCTGATCGATGCTTCAGCTTCCGATCTTTTTGGGAATAGAGCCAGTGACAGCCATTCATTTATTCTGGATACCTTTGCATGGACCCGAATCAACGACGTTGACAGTATCGGTCAGACGCTACCCACAATGCTCAGTGGTCGCATAGACGGAGTCGAAAAAAGCAGGGAAATTGAACTGAGAGACACTAACCCTGTTGTGTTCCCCTATGCCAGGTTGATTCCCAATGGCGGCACAAGCTGGCAGACCCCGATTCCCGTCTCTCAGAACCTTATTGGTATCAGTCCCACTGCATACATCAGTGACCAGGCTGGCAACATTGCGACAGATTACCTCCCTCCTATTGGTAACCCAATTCGAATGACCACTGATGAGCATACGGTCATTAATGTCAAACAACAAAACCCTCCCATTACCAATGAAAAGACGGATCTTACTTTTGACCTGCCATCACTGCAGAAGTACGCTCCAAAGAATCTTGAAGTGATCGATAATGGACAGGCTTACCCTCTGCGTTGGCAAATATCAGACAATTCACGTGTTCTTAATGGAATATACTCCGTTAACGGCAAGGAAAAGATAGCCATTCACTTCCAGATGCCTGCGCGCGGCTCCGGTCTGGCTGAATTTACCCTTGATGCACCACTAAAGCATCCTGACGGTCAGGGGCAGAACAGTATCCGTTTTACCCTTCCTTATCTGAAAAGTGATCTCATTACTCAACACCGCTCTCTGGCCGGTCAAGAAATTGAAGTGACCGACGATGTGCCTGTCGCAAAAGTCCACGCGGCGGTGGATTTGATAGAAGGCTCCTTAGCCAGCTGGCACCAGAGAGGCAAACTATTCACTAAAAATGATGCCGGGAATGATGATGCAAGATTGACCGCTGTCAACCAGAAGGCCATAGAAGACTACCCTGCTGAAGCCTCTGGAAACAGGGCTGGCTGGAATAAGCTGACAGGACAATACGGAAACTTCTTTTTCCGGGCGGACGGTCGCTGGTTTTACAAGGCTACGCCAGGTCAGTTGCACCCAGGGGGCAAATCCCTGAGTGAAACGTTTGAGTTTACCGTGACCGATTACGATGGGGATGATTCATCGGCCAGTATTACTTTCGATGTTCTGGACGGCACTGCCATTTCTACTGCCGATATTTTTTTCATAGCTGACCAGGAATGCCAGTCACCACCCGCTGCTGACAGTGGGATAGTCACCTATTTCAAAGGTTCAGACACTATTGCCGAGAACAGCCTGACTTTTGATGCAGATGCGACACTCTCTCAATTCAAACAAGTCCTGTCAGGCAGAACGGTTACCAGCAGTGGCATAGCTCTCGATCTCAGCAGTCTTTATCCTGACCGTCAAGAACGTAATCTTAAGCTGAAAACAGTCGATGGAAAAACAGTCGTACAATTCTGGCTGGATTCGGTGACAACGAACAGCAAGGGGGATGTCAGCGCCCGTATCTCGGTTCTACAGAATCTCAATCTTTCAGTAACGGATGCAAAGGACACATCCGATCTGATTCTCCCGGTCATCACCCATGCCCTTGAGATCAAGGATGATATGGCAGAAGGTATCGCTTATATCACCATGAAAGATGGCAGACTCGAAGCCCGGGACGACACAGGGTCCGTTATTGAAAGTCAGAAGCTCAGTGGCAATGTTATTTCAAACGACACGCTCTGCTCGCACGTTGCTCAGGTATCAGAACTCTTTATTAACGGCCGTTTTCTTCCTTCAGGAACGGACAGCCACTTCCTTCCGGAAAAAACGATTCAAACACTTAAGGGTGAGCTTCGTGTTGAAAAGGACGGGTTCTGGAGTTTCAGCAGCAGGGATTCGCTGAATCAGTCACAACCTCAGCAACTTCCGTTCAAATACACCCTTATTGCTATTGATGGCCATAAAACCGCAGCCACTTGCACTATTGATGTAACGGATGGCGCCCCTCCTGCCGGCGGATTTTCATCCAGTCTCACTTTCAAAGAAGCCGGGCTACAAAACCCTCCCCTTTATCCCGTTGTCACTAACAGTAACAAGGTCATCATCTCTGGAGACGGTTCAGACCCCATAGCTTCTTCAAGCCTGGTATTCAGTGACAGCAATGCCAAAGATTTATCGGGGAAATACTTCTCTGGTCATGTTCCGGTTATCTTCACGGTTTCTGGAAAGACTCTCACGGGTCTGGCGGCAAGTACAAAAGTACTGGACGTCGAGCTGATCCCGGAAACCCAAACTGGAAAGGATCTCGAATTCAGCTACAAGGCAACACTCTATCAGCCTCTGGAGCACCCGAAAAACAACGCATTAGATATGTCTTTAACGGTCAATGCTGCTGATATTGACGGCAGTCCATTAGTAAACCACGGAAGTCTTTCTCTCACTATTCAGGATGGCGCAGACTTACAGTTTTCAGACCAAGAAATGGCTACTCTGGATGAATCCGCCCTGATCAGCCAAGCTATGATACAAGGAACTGCAAAGCTGCTGATGACCCCGGGCTCCGACAAAATTGACACGTCCAGCTGGAAGTTTTCGTCAAATCAGCCTGGCTTGCTCAATCTTAGCTCCCTGGGACATTCTTTGCTCTTCGAAACCGGGACCACCAATAGAGCCATTCAACTCAAAGATTCATACACTAACAAGCAGGTTCTGAGCCTGACGCTGGATAACCTGCCTTCAGAACAAGACAAGTCAATGCTTCAGTGGACGGCTAAATTGCACCAGCCAATGGATCAGAATCGGGGGTCATGGCCAATACAGCTGGCGGTTGAGGCCGCTGATATGGACAACGACAAGGTTCAGGGATGGTTTTTTCTGGACATCAGCAATGATCAACCCAAGGCTGTGGACCACAGCTTCAGGCTTATCGAAGGCGAGGACATTTCCAGCAGCCAGGAAGGAACTCTATTCACACTTGAACAGGCAGGAGCAGACCTGGGTAAGATCACCGCCATCAATGGCACTGAGCTGACTTCCAGTAGCGACTTTCAGGTCTTCCCCGGAAAGCTTGGAAGCCTGTCAGTAAAACCTGACGGCACCTGGCAATATCAGGCTCTGCCAAACCTGATTCATCCACCAGAAAATATTCTATCAGAGACGTTGACCTACACACTGACCGATTCGGATAGTGATCAGTCCAGCGCACAAATTACTTTTACCGTCGAAGATGGGACACTGCCTCACTTTGATCCAACCAGTGCTCCGATTCCCCCCTCAACCGGGAGTCCTTCAAACGTCTCCGGTGAATTAATGACTCTGGATGTCAATCAGGAGTGCAAGCCCCTGTCTCAACCTGACAAGGGCAGAATCACTGTCATTAAAGGCTCAGACAGTCTGCCAGTCGATCAATCTCTGCAATTCGATCCGTATAAAACCCTTGAGTTGTTCAGGACGGCTTTAACCAGCAGAAGCCCTCAGAGTAATGGTCACCCGATAGACCTGTCAGGTCTGAATCAGGACGCTGACAACCACCGCCTTGAGCTCAAAACCGACGAAGGTAAAACCGTTCTGCTGATCACTCTGGAGAAATTTTTTCCAGATCCCGGCACCGGAAATCTGAAGTCTGAAATTCACGTTCTGCAGGAAAACGCTTTTCAGGTAAGCGGTACTGAACCTGTCATTATGCCTGTTTCGTTAAAGGCTATTGATCATGATGACGACACCGTTCGTGCAACTGTCGATCTGAACATGATTGATGGCACTGCAACCGCCGTTGATGACTATGAGGATGTTACTGAGGGAGAGACCGTCACTGGTGACCTGGTGGACAATGATGAAACCTGTATGGACACGACAACCGTCATTGCTGTCAATCTTGGCTCCCGCGACAACACCCCAGGGAACGACCCCGAAAAAATCTTCACTTTCCCACCCGGAACACCGCTTACCACAAAGTATGGATTGCTGATGGTCAATAAAGACGGCAGTTACCGTTTCGATGCCAGCGACTCCCTGAAAAATAATCCTGATTCGGTCCAACAAATTTTCTCTTACACCTTGCAGGATGTTGAGGGCCACAAGGATCATGCCAGTGTCTATATCTCTATTGTTGACGGAACGCCACCGGAAGGCCAAAACCTGGGAAAAATAAGAATGACTGAGGGGGAAGTTAGCGGGCAGAGATCCTATCCCGTCCATGGCTCACTGCACAGTCTTTTATCCGGAGGTTCAGACCCGGCTGATCCAAACAGTGTCCGCTTTGCTGGTCAGTTTGGCGACCTGAATAACAAACTGACATCGCTGGGCGAACCTTTGTCCTTTACCCAGGAAAAACAGTCTCTGCAAGGCAAAACGGGTGCTGGAATAACAGTCCTGTCTATTTTCACTCACCTTTCGATGGCTTCTTACAGCAAGGATACACCCGTCACTCATGAAGTGCAGCTGTTCAGACCGCTGGATCACCAGGGCACTGGACAAATCAATGAGCTTGTCAGTGTTGATGGGACTGACATTGATCTGAAGTTACCCATGACCTTTTCCGACTTTGATGGCTCACTCACAAAGAAAACAGGGCTTTTGGAGATCAAAATCAAGGATGGAATAATGCCGAAAGTAACGAATATCACCAAGATAGGCATCGACGAGAAAAACATTCCTGTCAAAGATTCTGAGTCCGTGACTCTGGAACCGGGGTCTGACCCGATAGCACCTTCCAGCCTGCGATTTGCAAACAATCAACCGGGCCTGTCGGGTCTTTTCAGCAATGACCAGCCACTGACTCTGATTCGGGATAATGACCAGTCTCTCAGGTTGGTCATCAACGAAAACCCTGTTATTCAGGTGCTAACCATTAAACTCGAGGGTGCTCCGGCGCCAAATGCACCATCAAAGGTCCGGTGGTCCGTTCAAATGGACAGTCCAATGGATCAGGATCAAGGCCAATGGCCCCTGGAGATTGCGGCAGAAATCTCGGACTCCGATGGTGACATCACAAAGTTTACTCTGGCTGCAGATATCAGAGACAACATCAGTGGTCTCGATATTCTGGTGATTACACCTGAATTAACATTGATTGAGCCCCTGCTGGATGCACCTTCGCCGACAACCGATATGTCATCAGCCATTGTACACGCTGGCACTGATAACATAGAACAGGTTCATTTCCTGACACCTGCTACTGATAGCCAGAACCGGGCCATTGATGACTCAGGCCATCCCCTCCTGCATGATGGATTACCTATTCACTATAAGACAGAAGCCGACCAATCGATTCAAGCCTGGGCATATAAAAATGGAGCTCCGGACCAGAAGGTTTTCACCCTTACCTGTCAGGACTGCCCCAGTTCGGGCAGCCCTATCCTTGCTAATACTTTTGCCACTGTTCATCTGAAGATTGAATGGTTCACCTTCCTTGATCATCAAGATGACAAGGGACAAAAAGATAATTTAAAACTGCCAACGACCGTGACTGCGATAGATACTGACGGTTCCGGGGTTCAGGATCAGATCATCCTGACTCTGACTGATGGTACTTTACCGGTGCCCGGGGATCCCCGGTCACCCGATCCTGCAGTGGACATTAACCGAGGTCAGGTAAACACCCTTGAAGCAACGCTTGATTTTGCCCCCGGTTCTGACCGGGTCATCCCCGATATTGAGCTCAGCGATCTGCAAAGCAGACTTGAGGGGTTCAGCTCTGATGGGCATCTACTGAATAAAATAGAAAAAGCCCCTGACGGTTCTATTAATGTTTATCGTTCAGACAATCAGCTTGTGTTTACCCTGAAAGGCAAAGCACTACCCGGCAATCAGGCAACACTGGAAGTCAGACAGCTCGACAATATTGACCACTTGCCAACAGCTTTATTTCCAGAGTTTGCGGAAACCAGGACAGTCTTTATAAAGGTCTGGCTGCATGACTCTGATGGTGACGAGAGTAAAGAATACAAAATCATCCATATTGATATTAAAGATACCACCCCTTCTGCTTCACCAGACCATTTCAACAATGGCAACCCTCTGGCTCGTGAAGGTCAAACCGTCCCTCTGGATAAGAATCGTGGACTGATGACCAATGATCAACTGAACGCCGATGCAGACAATGCAAGAGTAACAGGGCTGCATTATCCACCTTATGATCATCAGATTCCTGCTGGTTCATCAATAGCAGTGGACACCCCCCTGGGCAATCTGACCGTTTTCTCTGACAGCCAATGGTCTCTGAATACACGAACATGCATTGATCATAGCGGCGGCAGAGACAGAACGGAAACCTTCCAGTACACGATTATGGATGGCGATCAGGACACTTCCGCTTCGGAAGCCTCGATCACAATCAGAGACCTTGATGCGCGCTTTCGAAGAATACAGAATGCATCAGGCATTGAAGACCAGGTTTCCCCGGTGCCTGTGAATTTTGAAATATTGCTGGGTGATACAGACCGTGGCGAAACAATCAGCCAATTATGGGTTGTTGAGCGTTCACTGCAAAAGGGTCAATTGACTTACAAGGGCCATCCGCTCCCGACAAGTGACGGAAAGATTACTATACCTTCTGAAGCCTTAGCGCCTTCCCGGGAGGACTGTTATCGTTTCTTTACCTCAGTTGAACTGGGTTATCTGCCACCCGCGAATGGCTCTGATTACAGCTTCGCCCAAAATAAAATCCGATTGAGACTAAAAGCTGATATCAGCAAAAATCCCGGACCCGATCAGAGCATCAGCAGTCTGCTGAAAATCAACATCAGCGGGGTTGCAGACAAGCCATTGTGGAACAAAGGTAAGGACATCGACTATTTTACGACAGAAGAAGATCATCCTCTGACGTTAACGGGTGCTGGCGCCCGGTTGCAGGATACTGACGGGTCCGAAACCCTTTCATACGAAATACTGGGCATACCAGAACACTCCACTCTGAAACTAAACAGCACAACCCTCCTGGCTGGACACATCTTAACGACATCAGAGATTAAGCAAATAGAAGTGGTTCCGGACTCTGACTGGAGTGGGAAACTGTTAATACCGCTCAAAGCCAAGGTCACTGAGGCTCCTCCCTTCTCGGTCCAGACAGCTGAGGTTGAACATACTCTGACTGTGGATGTACAACCCGTAGCCGATCAACCATCACTTTCCGTTTCTCCGGCAATGGCGGGGGGCACTTCAGCCAGAGTTTCAACTCTGGAAGATGGCAAGACTCTGGTGGCCAATTATCTCCATGCAAAGCTTTCGGATATGGATGGTTCAGAGCAACTGTTTATTCACATTAAACCCATGGTGAACCCGGGAGAAGATCCCGGGAGCTTTTGCCTCGAACAAACAGATGGAAGCTGTGATCCTCTAACCACTGGCAAAAACCCGAATGCCATAATGCTGCCGGATGGCAGCGCCGAAATCGCTTACGATCACTTGTCCGATCTTGCTTATCAACCCGCAAAGGATCGCAGTTCTGCAAACTTTGCTGACCTTCGTTTGAAAATCAATGCGGTCAGTAAAGAAGACTCTCAGCAGGGGGTTGTCCCCTCTGCTGAAAAAGCCGTTTCTGTAGATAGGTATCTTGTGCTCAACATAAAAGGGGTTCCCGATGCTCCCTCGGTCACAGGCAACGCTGTCTGGATATCAGACCCCCAAAATGGATTTTCACTGACAGGCACGGGTCAGGAGGATCATGCATTGCCTATACAGTTCGATATCAGGTCTTCTGATATCGATGGGTCGGAATCCCTGAATGTCCTTCTGGATACCGCTCTTCTTTCCAATCGGTTTATGATCAGGGACTCTCTGGATCAACAGCCTCCTATTGCAGGTATTTCCTCTAACAAGCCTGTCTATCAGGTCAGTCAGAATGATCTGAAAACCGGAAAATACAGCATCATCCCTCCTCTGGATTACGCCGGTGAACAGCGGCTGACCCTGAAAACCCTGATCATCGAAAGAGACGGTGCCCATTCCGTGTTTCCCATTGAGTTGACCGCAAAGTTCCTCCCAATTGTCGATACTATTGGCGAACCCGTGTCTTACAGTGGTCGGGAAGTGGATCTGCTGCCTGACCATAAGGGGTTCTCAGGCGGTGCTGCCTTAACATTGGAAAACATCAAACTGAAAGATACTGATGGCAGTGAAAGCGCCCGGGATATCAACAGAGTTCAACTGCCTGCCGGATTCCTGCTTTACCAGAAAAGCATTGCTAACTATTCCCGTCTGGACCCAGACCAACCTCTGGCCAGTCAGCTCGGTGGCAGGGATTCATTAATCGAGGCTTTGCGCCAGAAAACGCTGGTCATTGTTCCCGAAACAGGAGGCAATATCGACACCGACTTTCCGACAGCCAGTCAAACCGCTACAGACTTCACTTTCTACCCGTTGATTCGTGACCAGCAAAACAATCTGGAGACCACCAGCGAAATCACCATGAAGGCAACCATTCGCTGGACCGGTGAAGTCGACGGTCCTACTTCTTCGCCGGTCAACAATGATGAGAATACACGCATAGAATATCCCACCGGCAATTCCTTTACAGGGCCGGATATACCTCTGACGGATTATCAGTTTACTTCAACCGACACGGATCAGAGCGAGCATGTTAATCAAAACAATCCTGTTTTCAGGATTGCTTTGCTGGACGCCGGGGGCCGGCCTCTGAGTAGCGGCTGGCATCTGTCCGACAGTAATCCCAACATCTTGACGTATAATGGCAATGAATGGTTGGTAAGCAAAAACAGCCTGACAGGAACGACTCTTCATATCTCAATGAAGGGTCATTATGAAATGAAGGTGGAATCACTCATCACTGATATTGGCGACCTTGAAGCTCGCTCGGCCCGTTTTAATGTGATCAACAACCAATCGTCGGTGGATAACCCTCCCCATGATCCCGGCGAAGTCTTTACCTGCGCTGATGGCATCAAGACAGATGAAGATAACATACTCCCTCTTATCGGTTGCGTTGATCCTGCAAAAGCTGTTTTCAGTCATGAGACCACAGCATTTCGGATCAATGCTTCCGATCTGCCTCCGAACTGGAGCCTGAACGGTGACTACACAAGGTCATGGGGTGAGAGTGGCGAGACAATCAGTTACCTGATTATTCCCGGCAGCCTTCCCAATATTGTCGTTAAACCGGCCAGAGACTTTTCCGGACAGCAGGTCATTCCTTTACAAATTCTTCAGCGCAACAATATCAGTGATCAGACAAAAATCAGTTCACAGGATCTGCTTTTCAAGGTCAGTCCAATAGTTGACGACAACCCGGAACTCAGGACAGACCCGCAAGCCAAAGGCTCTGAATGGATCGGAAAAGAGCAACCCTGGCCCATGAATCTGAAAATAAATCCGGCGGATATTGATGGATCTGAAAGAGTTATAAGTGTTGAACTGGTTCCCCCAACAGGCATTCAATTACAAGGCACCGGCCTTTCATTTGATGGCGCTCGATATACACTCACCCGGGAGCCCGGTGAGTCTGTCGATGCATTTAACCAGAGACTGGCAAGTATTCATTTTATTCCTGCCAAGAGTATTTCAGGGAAGGTATCTGTCACTGTTGATTTCAGGATTCAGGACTATGCACCCGATATTAGCGAGTCCCGGGAAAAAGATTTCAGCCGACAGCTTGAGCTGGAGATTATACCTGCAAATAACTGTGCATCCCTGACCTCTCCGGCAGCAGAAGGTGATGAAGACTCTGATATTCTGCTTTCTGGTCTGCAGGCAACTCTCAATGACAATGACGGCTCAGAGGCCCTGTCAGCCCTCATCGAAAACATGCCCAACGGCGCAACCCTGTCAGATCAATCGAATAACCTTTTGCCTGCTAACGGTAATGGCAGCTGGCAAATTCCTGCCAGTCTGATCGACAGCGCCGGTCAAATTGCTCCATTAAATCTAAGGCCGCCCCTTGATTTCAGCGGTGAGCTGAACCTGCAACTAACCACCTACAGTCATGAGCAGTCTCTGACCACATTCTGTACCAATATGAGCCCGCTCCCGGTGAAAGTCCGTCCGGTAGGGGATGACCTGACTCTAAAAGAGCTGACAGAGAGCAACGGCCATGAAAATGTTGCCATAAACTTGCCATTGGATATCAGGATCACAGACACTGCCTCAGACCCCACTGATCATCCTGAAGTGATCGCTGTATCGGTCAAAATACTCAGCAGCAGTGACCCGACCATTTTCCCAACGGAAAGCAAAGCTGAAAAGCCCTATATAAAAACGCCTGATGGCCTTCAGGCTCTATTTATCCAATCAGGAACAGAGATCGAAGCCAGACTTGAAACAACCACCACTACTTTGCCTCATTTGATCTATCAGCCCGGAGATGGACATGGCAAAGCAGATCTTCAGATTACGGCTCACTCCGTTGATAACACTGACGGTCTCGTTCCCGGAGAGGGTTCAGATGTCAGCCTCCAGATCAAAGTTATAATAACACCCGCATCAGACAAGCCTGACTGCCAGATAGAATACGACAACATCACTGTATCAAAAAATGTTCCGGTACCTCTTGGTATCAAAGCGGCTGTGGTGAACCCGGCTCTTCAGGTCAACAACCTGGTCAAAACTGAATTGTACGTGCTTCTGGAAAACCTGCCACCGGCTGCATCGCTGATCAACAGTGTTACGGGCCAGCCATCAGGAGTACCATCGACCTCACCTTCTGGCTGGGCACTGACAACCAGCGAGCTCAGTGAGCTTGCCATCATAAATCTGCCCACAGGTCAGTATGACCTGCAATTGAAAGCCGTTTCTGATGTTGCCGATGGTGCACCACAGCAAAGTACAATCCAGAATATTTCAGTCACAGTGACTCCGGAAACAGCCAATATTCAAACGTCCGATAAAGATGATTTTGTATTGGGTGGTGACAAAGCTCGAACCATAAACGCTCAGGGGGGAAATGACACTATTGGAGCAGGCTTGGCCGGGAACACTGTCATTGAAGGGTCAGGCAACGGGCAGATTTGGGGGGGTGAGATTAACAAAAATGGTGATGGAAAAACCGACCACTTCGTCTGGCAGAAGGGTGATGAAGGTGTCGGCGGAGCCTGGGACAATATCATGGATTTTGAGCCCGGTCTGGACAAAATTGACCTCTCGGCCATGCTCAATATCCAGTCTGTCTGGGATACATCGAAACTATCCAGCCAGTTGGTGATCACTGAATCCGCCAATTATAATGCAGTGATTTACTGGACCGACGATGGCACTAGCGGGACATCGTCTTTTAACATCAATAATGGCGACAGTGTGCAGGTTTCCGGTTCCGTCAAACAGCTGATCTATCTCAACAGCCTGGCTCTTAATACCCTCATTCCCGGTGGCGATAGCATGACCCCAGCACAGAGACTCAGCGCCCTTGTAGAGTCCGGCACCCTGAAGGTATCTAACCAATATGGCCATGAAGGTTCTGATGTACTGCGCGATAATGTCGGAGGCCTGACTCTTGACGCCGGTGGGGATGACGATGTGCTTTACGCCCACTTATCAGGCAGTAACCTGATAGGAAACAGAGGTAATGATCAGTACATTCTGGGGAGCAGTACAGATACATCTATCTGGAAGAAAGGGCATGAAGGCACAACCATTAATCCAGCTTCCGATATTTTGAAAAACTTTGCATCTGTGGACGGCAATAAGGATGTTGTGGATATCGCCGAGCTTCTGCCCCGAGAAGCCAGCAAAAATCCGGAGCGTTATCTGAAACTGGAGCAAGACAGTAGTAATAGTTTGCTTAAAGTAGCCACTGAAAACCCTGACGAATGGACACAATTCATTGTGTTTGAGGACACACTGCTTATTCCTGATGGACGATCAGCTGATGAAGCACTGAGGCTAATGATTGAACAGGGACAACTGCAAACCCATGTCGTTATATAAAGCTTTTCAAAGTAAGGGTGGTGAAGGACAGTTATACAAATTCCGCCTTCTAAATATGATATCGAGCAAGTCATTTTGAACAGCTGAGCAAGACATAATGACGAGTGCGTTTTTTCCTAGCATCAAGGTGGATACTCACCACCTAATTGCCGGATCACCTGGTTAAACTTCGCTATCCCGACATCAGGAATTTTATCAGCACCATGACTTTCGAGATCTTGCCGGGCTTCACCATAATCGTGCCAGTTGATCATTGACGCTGTATAGAGATGCATTTGATGAAAGACTTTGGTGAGCGCCCGGAACTTCCCCTGTCGACTGGCCTGTCTCAATCCATTCAAATAACTGTCACGGTGAACCGTTGGCATAATCAGCTTGTGTAATCCCGCTGAGTGCATCTCGGCATTCATCATTATACGGGATAGTCGGCCATTACCATCATCAAATGGATGACATTCACTCACCAGAAACTGCATAAAAATTGCTTTTTTCAGACCTGCCGATAGCCGCTGCCCTATCTCTAGCCCTTGGGCTAATGTGCCCTGCAGTTCTTCCGGCGTGACGAACAGGGTATCTCCCGCTTTATTTGGTTTCTCTTTAAACACCCCCGGACGCTTTTCCATACGGTGATCCATCATTAGCGCATGGCGTGTTTTTAGCAGCTGAATGAACGTCTCAACCGTATCCGGTGTTGCCAGCATCTCCTGATAATCACTGACAAGATCATAGACAGCCATAATATCGTGACTATCTTCATGGCGGTTATTGATGGATTCACGGGAGAACACAATCGTTTCTGCTTCATCAATTTCAAACTCTGTGCCTTCTATATAATTTGAAAAATAACTTTCAAAAAAAGCCAGATTCTTCCAGCTGCGTCCTTGGTAGTCATAAGGCATTTCGTCAAGTTCGCAGCGATTAAGATAGTTTGCCAGTCCGGCAAACAAATCTACTCGTTCAGAATCAAACGGTTCTCTCTGTGCAGTCGCGATGGCCAGTCGGGTTTGCAATGCTTCCGCCGGATTATGAGTTGCCAAAAGAGCACTGACCATTTTATTGAACTTTTCAAACTCCTGCTCCAGCGCAAGGTCGGTAGCCAGATCCCGGGCTTCATCTCTTAACTGGTTTAACCGAAATTCACCTCCTCGCCTCAGTTCTTTGCATAGTTGCTGTTCAACATACTCAGCCCCCAAAGATTTTACGACGTTGGCAGTTGAACGGGAGGGAGCAAGATTTTCCAGGCACTGCCGGGCCAGATTACTTCGGAATAATTCTGGCAGAAACTGTTCGCGACCCAGTGCAGGCTCCCCCGGCATCACTTCAATCACCATCCCGGCACCCACTATAACCCGTCGACGTTTACTGACCCTGGCAATGATAAACACAGACCCATCGGCAGGCTTAAGTTCACATGCAGTGCGAAAGGCGATCAGCACATTCTTCCCGAAAAGATAAGAGACCACTTCATACCAACGGTTTGCCAGAAGTTGCGGGATAGCCTCATAATCTGCATCTGTGTAAATTCCCCGGCGTATCCTGGTTAGTTCACCCTTTTGCACCGCCAGTGCATATTTTTTGGCTTCACTGGCCGTATTTGAGAAAAAAAGCTTTGGCATTTAGTCCACACTTATTTCATTTTATGGAGATAAGTATAGATTAAATACTGGATAGAGCCAGAATAACTATAGACTAAAGGTAATAAATCTGGACTAGTTTGACAGGATCAGTCATTTAAATCTTGGCTGCTGTAATAGCTTGTACCGCTTCCAGTTGTTTTCCCTCTCGGCGGCTCTATTATCATGGTCGTTCAGTAGCTCTCCTGGTCTACTGCCCGATTGATAGGTTCAAGTATATGGAAGATTGGTGGGTTATTGATATTGGTGGAAACAAATATCGAACTGTACTCGGAATTAATTTCAGATCGGGTAGAGTTTTTGTGAAGTTTTTTGGGACTCATAAAGAGTATGACAAATTTACGAACGAGTATAGATGATATAGCTAATATGGAGCCTTGAGTTCCCGCCAAAACATGCAAAAAGTGAATTGACAATGTTAAGTACTCAGCCATACGGAATCGAATATTTCTGGCTTATTGGGCAGGTGCTCTGCAAGGCGCAACGACGGGAACATAGCAAGCTATGTGACCAGAGTTGCAACGCAGTCAGAGTGCCTGAACAATGAGTCAGAAAATATGATTTCGTATGGTTGAGTACTTAGTAGCACTTGAAAATAGCGAGAATATGATGACTATATATGAACAAATGAGAGAGTTTGTAGCGTCAGTATCTCATGAAGCTAAAATGAGCTTCGGATTTTCTTTGCCTCTATCATCAGAAGCATATTACAACAAAGCTTGTGATTTAATAGAAGAACTTGACTCAAAAAAGGGTACTGATAAAGAAGTTGATTTTATTTATCACTTCATGAAAATGTGGGAAGATGAAAATCTTGAAGCATTGCCTGAAGCCAGAGGAATAGATTTTCTATTACACTTGATGGAGGTAAACAATTTATCACAATATGATTTACCTGAAATTGGTAAGCAACCCTATGTATCAAGAATAATTTCAGGAAAAGCAACGCTTAAATTACATCACATAGATAAATTAAGTGATAGATTTAATGTTCCCAGATCTATGTTTCTGGATGATTGAGACCACTCCCAATATAATTAACTCCAGCACCTGCCAAATAAGGATAAGATTGCACTCAGCCGCAATCTTATCCTGTTGTTGCGTACAGATTCTGCTGCCTGTTTTGTGCAACAATGGATCACCGCATCATTGGTGTAACATCGCCTCTTGATGTTATATCCGGGTGAAGATGTCACTCACCAATAAGCCACTGAACCACTTTCAGGTGTCTTCCACATGAGGCAAAATTCAGTGCTGTCAAGCCGCTGCTTCGGGTGTCCAGTTTTGCCCCGCATTTCATCACCAGTGCCTGGACCGATTCAAGGTTTCCCTTTAAGGCTGCAAAGTGCAATGGGGTTAGAGAAAGAGGTTCATCACTGCTAAAAGATGCGACACCAAAACGTTTTGGCAACAACCCGATGATTTTTGTGAGATGTTCGGGTTTGCCTTCTTGCCCAAGTAGTTCTATTAATTCGGGGGAATTAATGGCAGCGGCCATAAACAACGGGGTAACACCCTTCTTATTAGCAGGTGCCAAGTTAACGCCTGTTATTTTTAGCCACTTTACCGTTTCAACTTGACCGGTATGAGTTGCAGAATGCAGAGGTGTTTCCCCACTCGCAGTCTCTATTTCTAAACTGATCCCTGCGACCTGATTAAGCAATCTTATCGCCTCAATATTTCCATACTTGGCAGCGATATGCATTGCAGTTACTCCATTGACGGTTGGGTTGCAATCACATTTGCACTGTTTCAGGGATTCAAAAATGCGTTCAAGCGTATTACGTGATCCCATAGCTGAGACAACATGCAGTACCGCAATACCGGAGTGATTAGTTGCATCTGGTCTGCAGGAGTGATCCAGAAGGAACGCTATCATTGTTTCTCTGTTGAAAAGTGCAGCGAGGTGCAGAGGCGTGTTCCCCGATACATCTTTGTCTTCCCTGTTGGCGGGGGATAGCAATAGAGCAGCTATTTCTTTGTGTCCGTAGAGGGCAGCAACATGCAAGGGAGTGTAGCCCGACATAGCGGATCGAGTACTCGTATATTTATTGTTATTCAGAATGTCTCTGACTCTGTTTACATCCCCCTCTCTGGCAGCTCGATGAAGTGTCGAATAGCCATATTGATCAATGTGCATGGATTCCAGATCAATTGCTATGGGTATTGCCAGATGAGTACGGTCAGGAGCCTTGGGCTTTTGCTGGTCAACGTCCTTTTCAGATACAGAAAGCCCGAGGTACTTGTGCCCTCTGAATTTGGCCAGATCTCCAGCCATATAACCGTCTTTTGTCAACTGTTTTTGATCAGCGCCTGCGGCAATGAGTTTGGCAACAGTCTTTCTATGACCGTACCAGGCAGCAATATGCAATGCACTGTGTCCACTGCAAATAATGCAAATAAGGACATCCAGATCATTCAGTCTATGGGCCAGCAGTGCCTCAAGACTGTTGAGGCTTCCAGTGGCTGCTGCATAGTGGACCGGGTAGATTCCGTAGGCGGATGAATCGATACTGGCTCCCCACTCCAGCAGTTTGTTTACCATAGCGCCCTGATTGCTCCAGGCTGCCACATGAAGAGGGGTTATTCTTAAGCGGTGTTGCCCTGTCAGGCTGGCATTGTGCTGAAGCAGTTGTTCGGCAATGGTTTCCCGGCCAAAAAACGCAGCCCAATGCAAGGGGGTATAATCGACACTGTCTTTGGCATCGACATTCGAACCATGTTCCAGTATGTATCTGACAGTATCTTCATTGCCAGAGTAGACCGCCAGATGTAACGGGGTTCGTTCGTTGATATCTCGCGCATTTAATAGCGTTCCGGCCTTCTCGCTGTGCAATTGCAGCCATAACCAAACCCAGCCGGAGTTCCCGTTTCGAGCCCAGCGATGCAAAGCAGTCTGCCCCAGTTCATCGATTTCTTTTTCCTGTCGCCTCTCCCCGATAAATTTATACCAGATGCTTCCCAGAATATGCCCGGTATAAAAGGCGATAAACTGCTTTTGAAGTGTATGTAACCGAGAGTCATCCCCGTTTACAATTTCTTTGATTTTCTCGTTAAAAACCGTTTTATAGATTTTGCTGAACTCTCTCAACCAGTGGTTGCAACCTTGCTCGGGGTCTAAGCCAAAGTCATTATTTAGTTGTCTGAATAAGCTACCAAAAACGTCCTCTGCGGCAACTCCGCCTGCCTTGGCGTCTTCGATCACTGCCGAAAAACGATGGCTGATAAAATCCGAAAACTGTTTGACCTTTCCCGGACGGATATCAAGAAACTGTTCTTTAAATGTCTTCTTTTCCTGCCCAGACAGTGCGTTAGAAATGGCTTTTATCAATTCCTCATCCTGCTCCGGGCTATAGGTACTGACGTCGCTGGCAGAGGTAAACAACAGGAAGGGTTTACCTTGTTCTTTTTGTGCCTTGAGACGGTTGGCCAATGTTTGAAGCGACTGAGTCAAGTGGGCAGATGATTCATCTGTGACCAGTTCCCGCTGCCATTCTTCCAAAATTTTAAGCTGCCTGTTCATAAGCTCTTTTTTTATAGAATTCTCCAGGGCATAACGACTTGAATCAGTCTCTATTTGCTGCCTCCCCACTACCCCATCCAGAATCGCATCAAATTTGTTGTATACCAGTAAAACACGCTCTGGCGGGTGTCCATGGTTCAGCAGGTTCTGTAGTTCGATTTGATCTTCCAAACTCATTTCATTGGCCATAACCATTATGACGACTTCGTTATCTTTGATGGGGTGATTGTCCAACTCAAGAAAACTGTCCGTGCTTAGGGAAGGCCTCCCATAACCGGGTAATGCCCGAATCTTGATATACGGCGGCAGGTCAAAATCATCTTCGTGATGTGATACATGCGTCAGTTGGGCAGCAAAGTGGTTAATTTGCAGAAATCGATTGGCCAGAGAAGATTTCCCGACATTGGCTTGACCAATAAAAGTAATGGTGACAGGCTCAGAACTTCCTGCTGCATCGGTTGTTCCCGATGCTGGAGGTGGGGCGTTATTGATCGGGTCAGGCTCGGCACCGTCCTGGTCTGATCGGTTGTTCTGCTGGGCACCCGATGAATCCTGACTCTGTTCGCCATGGTCTTCGTGGTTGCCAGATTGTTCTGCCGCCCCAACTCTTCCTTGATGTTCATTCTTGCCGTTGTCATCAGAAAACCGAATCAACCCTTGTTCCGGATCATGTCTGACCGGCACTGATTGGCTTGACGGTGCGCCGTACTGATTTTGATCACTGCTACCGGGCACTTTTCCTGAACTGGTTTCTTGTTTTTTTTCTTTCCCATTATATGCAGTGATAATGGAGAGATCGGGAGTCATGGCTGCCTGTAAGCTGAACCATTCCAGCTCCAGTGAAAAAGAATGGTCAGTCTGTTCCAACACATCGGCCAGTTGTTTCTCAATTCGCACCCTACTCTCTTCATCCATAGGATTTTGTTCAGCTGTAGCCAGAATATCCAGCAATTGCTGAATAAACGTTTCCCGGCCATTGAGCCTGTACGCCAGCTTTTGCAACAGTTGTCGGCTATTGGTCAGGTCTTCAGCCAGCTCTTGCAGTTCCCATGAATGAATGGGCAGGCGGGCTATGGATTCGCCATTCAGCTGAATATTTAATATTGTGCCAGAGTCATAATCCGGCTCACCCATCAGCCAGTGGTGCCATTGGCTGCCCGGTATCTGGTGTTGCCAACCCGGTGGCAGTTTAAGAAAGGGAAGCAAGACCATGGTGATGCCGCTCTGATCAACAAAAGGTGGCCGGAAGGGATATTTGAAGAAGCTGTCTTCATCTGAATCCGGTCCAATGCCTCCGGTTTGCAGGTTGTGTGGTGAAAGCTTACTGGGTAGACCTATAGGTGGGATAAGGGTGTTTTTATTTTGCTCTTTTTTCTTTGGGTCATTCTGGCGGGTGACCAGAAAGGGTTCCTGAGAATACAGGACACGCTGGTAGTTATACGGCTGTTGGTTGATAACCTCAGTGGGGCAGATGTAGGTTTTTTCCAAATGCAGTGTCGTTTGCCCGTGAGTCAGTAGCAATTGGTGTGGTCTTTTTTTCGTCTGATCGTAGGCAGTCAGCAATACACTGTAAGCGTCTGCTTTGAGCTGTTGGCTGCACACCGTGAATACCTGACCAGGGCGGGCTGTGATGGTTATTTGTGATTCAGGGGCTGTCCCGGATCTTATTTGACTGTTTTGTGGCTCTACAGGTTGAGCCTTTAAAAGGAGTTTCAATCCTTGCCCATGACTCTGTAGCTTTGGTGGTTGCCAATGGAGCCAGGCTGATGCGTGGGGTGGTAAAGAAAGACAAAATACAAAAGACAGTGAACTTATGATCAGGTTGCGCATGGCGGCTTTTTACTTCGTACCGGCAAAACTCTCT
>NZ_JAHHPS010000102.1:0-3128 GCF_024606275.1 Endozoicomonas sp. SESOKO4
GACCAATTTATTGCAACCGCAGTAGGACAGCCTTAAGTCCGACAGGCTGCTAGCTTCTGTTACACTGCATTCTAATCATTCTCCGCTACGTTCAAAAGACTTAGTGTGCACCAGAATTTTTTCACTTAAATCCCCGGCAGCCTCATGGCTGTCGCCTGGAGAGATCATGGCAAATAAAGGTAAACTCTATATCATCGCAGCCCCCTCGGGAGCTGGCAAAACCAGCCTGGTCAAGGCTATGGTTCAGTCGACCCCTCATGTGAAGGTATCGGTTTCCCATACAACCCGTCCGATTCGTCCCGGTGAAACAGACGGTATGAACTATCACTTCACCAGCAAAGACGTCTTTCTGGAGCTGATGAGCCAGGGCCAGTTTCTGGAACATGCAGAAGTATTCGGAAATTACTACGGCACCTCTGAAGCCTGGGTTCGGGAACAGCTGGATACCGGTGAAGATGTTATTCTTGAAATTGACTGGCAGGGTGCCCAGCAGGTACGTAAGCTGATGCCTGAAGCAGTCAGTATCTTTATTCTGCCTCCTTCCAAAGAAGCGCTTCGTGAGCGTTTGATGGGGCGTGGTACCGATGATTTCGACGTGATTGAGCGGCGTATGAATCAGGCTGTGAATGAGATGTCTCATTATGCAGAGTTTGATTATCTGGTTATCAACGATGAGTTTGATCTGGCTCTGCGCGACCTGCAAACGATCATCAGAAGTCGTCGCTTGTCTATTGGCTGGATGCAGCACTACAAGTCCGGCCTGATTGAAGGTTTGTTGAACTGATTGTCCTATTCGAAAACAGTTCAGGCGGCAAGGATCTCTCTGTCCTTGCCGATGTTGTCGTTGTGGCCAAAAACAGTCTGATCAGTTCCGGCAACAAAAAGCGTGAATTCCGGGTCATGGCGAGACCCTTTCTGAGACTGAGCGTCAACTGTAACTCACGTCCTTTTTCCAAAAGGAGTGAAAATGAAATACGTTTTTCACTGCTTCCTCCTTTCTCTCTTACTGCCTTGCTTTCTGACAGTGAGCACCGCCCGTGCAGATGAAGACGATGGGCTGCATCTTAATGATTCCGTCTCATCCATTGCAGACAAAGCGGACTCATTTGCTGCACCACGGGAGGTCAGTGTCGTGGGTGGCGCTATTGAGCCTTACCTTGGAGATGGCTTTGACTGGGGTGCAGGAATAAGCCCGTTGCCGTTGATCACGTTTGCATTTAAAAGATATACCGTTACACCGGATCCAAGGGGTAGCAGTGAGAATCAGTCATCCTGCCAGCAGGGTTCACGACAACGGCTTCAGACATGCGGAGGTGCCATTGCATCAAGTTACTCTGGAGATGACTTGCCACCGGCTGATCGCCCGGATTTTGAAGAACAGCTACAGGAATTTGACAGCTTGCTGGCTGAGCTTGAAAAAGAAATGGCTCAACTGGTCGGAGAAGTCGTTCTACTCACGGACCTTGATGAAACTTTGTTGCCAACCGGGCGCCACATCAGAGAACTGACAAAACGATTCAGGCAGAGGTTTGCAGTTTTTGTGGATAAGTGGCGACAACGGGGCAAATTAAGACTGATTGTCGTGACAGGTGCCATTATTGGCCACGATGAGTGGCATTATTTTGCCGACAACCAACTCCCTGAGCCTGACTACCTGGTATCAATCGGGAGTGGTTTCAGAGCTTTTCAGAGTCCCGTTAATGTGATGGCTCGCCCGGGCACCCGATTTTATGGCGCCCTGATGCCCGGTTTCAGCTTGTTTCCCGAAGACCTGTTTATCAGGCCAGATGGTTTCCGTTTCGAACGATACCTGAGTTGCACCGCTGGGCTGGATAATCAACTGGTATATCTCTTCGCCATACAGGATGTAGCCATTACCGATGTTCACAATCCCGAGCCAGGTCCAATCTATGCCTTCACAGTGGATCCTCAGATGGATCTGAATCAGGAAAAAACCAGAGAGCAGTTGAGGCAGGTGGCATTTAATCTTTTTGGTGCACTTGCCGATGTCAGGTTCAATCCTGATGAGCATCAAGTGACCCTCTCATTGCCTCTGACAAAAGGAGAGTGGGTGAGCAGGCTGGCCAGAGTCATGGGTGTGAGTGGTTCTACCATCATTGCGGCCGGTGACAATGAGATTGATCAGGATCTTCTGGTACCCGGCAAAGGCAGTGATTTCTCAGTTGATACTGCCATTGTTGTAGGTAACGCAAGTCACCATTTTAAGAAAAAAATGATGGGGAGTCCCGGAGTAGAGATAAGTACCTTCAGTTGTATTGTCGGGGTGGCGCAGGGCTTTTTAAGGGGACTGAGGAAGATTGTTCTGGAACAGGTTACGTGAGCTGAAGCTGTTTGAGTTTTTTGGTCATGGCCTCTCAAATATTATTCCTGAAGATGCATTAAAACGGCAGCCATTTGTCTGCCGCTGAATGTGTATACAATATTTGTCTTTTGATCAGATGGCTTCTGTTGCCTTGATCAGCCACTCCAGATCTTCTCCTTCCAATAGTGGTGACAATTCACGTCTCACTCTGTCGTGGTATTTATTCAGCCACTCAACTTCCTCACTATTGAGCCTATCGAGCAACAGTGGACGGGTATCAATCGGTGCGAGAGTCAAGTCTTTCAGTTTATAGAAATCGCCGAATTCGGTTTTTATATCTTCTTCAACCAGCATGATATTTTCGATCCGGATACCATGCTTGCCATTACGATACATACCCGGCTCGTTGGTAATCAGCATGCCGGGTTTCAGAGCAACATCCAGAAAGTACTGGCTGACACTCTGCGGGCCTTCGTGCACATTCAGGAAATAACCCACACCATGACCGGTACCATGATTGTAATTCTGACCTTCAGCCCATGCCGGTTGTCTTGCCAGTGTGTCCAGCTGGATACCACGGGTACCACGCAGGAAACGGGCCCTTGCCAGATTAATATGACACTTGAGCACCAGAGTGTAGTCTTTCCTTTCTTCTTCGGTCATGTCACCGCAGGCAAAGGTGCGGGTAATGTCTGTAGTGCCATCCGGGTATTGGCCACCTGAATCGACCAGCAGAAGCCCTTTTGGCTGAATTGTCAGACAGGTTTCTTCTTCAGCTCGATAATGAATAACTGCACCATTAGGC
>NZ_JAHHPS010000103.1:0-7459 GCF_024606275.1 Endozoicomonas sp. SESOKO4
AATTTTGCTGAGAAATGTCCCTCACGAGTTACGCTCTCCGTTAACCCGGTTGCAGCTTTCTCTGGCACTTGCCCGAAGAAAAACACCTGAAGCTGAGGCGGAACATGGGCGAATAGAAAGAGAAATCGAGCGTCTTGATGAGTTGATTGGTGAGATTATCCGTTTCTCCCGTATTCAGCATGGTCTGAGTGAAATGGCCTGTGAGCGGGTCAATCTGGAGCAGCTTATCGAGCAATTGGTGGATGACGGTAACTTTGAAGCTCAGGCTCAGAATAAAGGTGTCGATCTCATTAAGAGCCAGCCTATTGAGATTGTTGGAGTGCGTGACTGGCTCAGCAGTGCTGCTGAAAACATCATCCGAAATGCCATCCGATTCACTCCTCAGGGCAGTGATGTTGAGGTGACATTGGAACAATATCGTCGAAATGTAATCATCAAAGTGCGGGATAAAGGTCCGGGTGTTCCCGAAGATGCACTGGAATCCATGTTCGAACCTTTTTTCAGGGTGGATGAAACCCGTGGCAAGGAAAATGATGGGTTTGGACTGGGGACTGCTATAGCGATGAGCGCTATAGCTAATCACGATGGCGCAATCTTCGCCAGAAATGCTCATCCGGGTCTTGAAGTAACAATCAGGATACCCTTGGATCATAAGCACAATGTCTAATTGGGATCGGTCATAAATCAGTCAAATTGCAAGAGTCAAATAGAAACGCTGGGAAAGCTAATGGCTTCTCGCTCGGCTTCCATGTTTAAGACCAGCGCCAGTTGATCAGTGGTACACGCTTCCAGACAGGAATAGTGAAAAAGTAAAGGATAATGCCAGCCAGATCGGCAATCAGATCAGCCCAGGAAAAAAAGCGGTATTCCGTTTGTAATTGCAGCAGCTCAATGAGAAGACCGTAGGCCATCAAGCCACTGACTTTCGATAAGTTGAACGACTGGCTTGGAAGGCTGGCATCGATCAGAAAACCTAACAACAGGAAAGCCGCAAGATGTTGAAGCTTATCGTTCACATCGGTAAGTGGGACTTTATCCAATGGCAATAAGGACAAAACTACAATAGATATCATGGCCAGCAGGAGGCCAGTCCTGGCCAGTGTTGTGTAATGATTTCTGATCAATGTTACCAAGGTGTCCTTCCTGTCGATTCGTAGAAATGGATAGGGACTTATTTTCTGTGACGATTTGAATACCCTTTTCGTGCCTGTTTGTTGGCAATGGTTCGTTTTCTGATAATACTATTTTTTGTTAAAGTCACCTTTAGATCATCAGGTATCTCTGCTTCGCTCCATTTTCCCGGTTTTAGTCCATCCAGTGTCCAATCGCCTATACGGTAACGTATCAATCTTAGGGTAGGGTAGCCAACCGCTGCGGTCATGCGCCGAACCTGTCTATTACGTCCCTCACGAATAGTCAGTTCCAGCCAGCGGTCAGGAATGGACTTACGCTCTCTTATGGGTGGTACTCTTGGCCAGATTGCTGGTGCTTCAATGATTCTGGCTTTGGCAGGAAGCGTCAGACCATCTTTGAGTTCAATGCCTTTTCTCAGTTTCTCCAGTGCCTTTTCATTGGGTATGCCTTCTACTTGAACCCAGTAGGTTTTCTCCATCTTGTGCAGGGGCGAGCTAACCTGATGCTGAATCTGTCCATTGTTAGTTAGCAGCACCAGTCCCTCGCTATCTCTGTCCAGGCGACCAGCAGGATAAACATCGGGAATGGAGAGGTAGTCCCTGAGTGTTGGGCGCCCTTCTGAATCGGTGAATTGTGTCAGCACATCGAAAGGTTTGTTAAACAGAATCAGCCTGGGGGTGGTAGTATGTTCTTTTTTATTCCTTATGGAGCCGGGGGGCTGGTAGGGGCGACCTGACATCTGGCTGAGTCTCGTTAGCTTTGGCTGGTATTGCAGATTATAAAGTTATTGAAACAGAACAAAAGCCCTCAAGTCAGCTCCACACTGAATACTGACTGAGACGCTGTAAACGTTTGACAGGATTAACTGCGAGATGGCCTCTCTCGTCTGGTGTCTTAGAGCAAACCAGCTTTATTTATCGAGTTAGGCAGCCCAAGTTTTAACCGCCAATCGTTTTCATCAAAATGCCTTTTAGGACAAACCCCAGAACACCCAAGCATAAAGCGCCAAAAAGAATGAATGTGCCAAATTTTCCCGCTTTCGACTTTTTAGCCAGATCGTAGACAATAAAACCCATAAACAACACCAGAGCTGTCAGGAGGGCTTTCATCATCAGGCTTTCAAAACTGTCTATATCCATACTTCACTCCAACGAATAAGCTTGCTCATTCTATCTCTGGTGGATTCTATGTCTACACTGAAATAAGAAGAACAGGCCGTTCTGTACATAAAGTGCCGTTCAGCTGGAAAGAATACAGAGTGTCACAGCGATAATGAGCCATTGATCAGGGAGTGCATGGCTGTTACTTAGCCAATAGGAGAGAACCTCATGGCTTCCCGCATCAGGTTAATCGATGTCACCAAGCTTAAGAAGTCGTCCTGGCTTGTTCAGCAGGAATCCGAAGCTGTAGTAAAGACCGCTAAAGCAGGCATTAATCGGCAGAAAGACTTTATGGACTCTGTTGGTATGGATAAAAAGAGACTCCGTGAGTTTATCAATAGTGATGCCTGGCCCACCCATTTCAAGCACAAAGCCCGTCAGGAGTTGATCAAATTCAACGATGAGCTAAAGAGTGATCTTTCTCACGAAGCATCATTGAAACGAAAAGAACTCAGGCAGGCTAATCGACTGTTGAAACCCAAGACAAAATCGAGATCCTCAGGCAGAAGGCATAGGACCGGATTTGTTTAATTGTTTGCAAAGAGCTGCTGGACCGGGCAAAAAAGATTGGGTGCTTTTTTACTGAATATTAATATGGATGACAGGGGCGGCTTTTCATGGCTACCGTTAATGGAGTTAACAGTAATAACAATATTAATGTTGTTGATTCTTCCGAGCTTAGTCAGCAGGACTTTATTTCGGCTGTCTACCTTGAGCGCGGGAATATGCTGGATGCGGAAGTCCGCAGACTGGTCGGTGAGATAGAAACTTCCAACCAGCTGCTGACTAGCGTCAATAATCTGATCAATAAATCCAACATAGCTCAGTATGGCACCAGCCAGTACACGCAGACCACCTGGACCACCAACGGTAACAACATCGTGCTGGATAATGGATACGGTATTGCTATCCGGCCGGATGCTAATGGCAATACTACATTTACTTTGGTGGATGCTGAAGGTAATCAACTCAATTATCAGAATCAGACACTGGTGCCTGTTGCTCAGGGCTCTATTACGGATGCCAGTCAGGTGGGTATACCTGTTATGAATGATATGACTATGGTGCTGGATGATGGTACTGAGATTACCTTTCAGACATCCTCTCCCGGAACCCCCTTTGATCCCTCCAGTTTGTCAGGAGGTCTTGCGGATATCACCGGAATGACGATCACAAGGGGGAATCAAGGGCTCACAGTAACAAATTTGAATACGGCAAATCCTGTTATTGGTACTCCAAACCTGAATGGCACCACTCTGGATGCGGCCAGTAACGATGGTTATGTACTGCTCGAGGCGGGCGGGCTTCATTCCTGGGAGTATGACGGAGTGAATACCAACCAGATGACTCGACAGGATCCGAATGATCCCAGCGCTTCGCTCAGTGGCTACGCAGCACGTAAAGTTGCTTTCCAGAACAGTTTTACGAATGAAGTGACCGGTGGTATGCCTGCATTGACTAAAGAAGAGCGTGATATTCTCAGTAACCTGTTGAAGATCAATTACACTGATGCCAGTGGAAAGGGCCACCTTACACCAGAGGAATGGGCTTCGCTGAAGACATCACTCAACGCTGCAAAAGAAAATCTGACAGGAAGTAACCAATTGCAGACAGTCCAGTTACAGCGCGCGATGGCTACTTATAATCAGAACTATGATGCGATATCCAACTCTCAGAATAAAATCTATTCACTGCTGAAAGATATCATCAATAATTCGAAATGATGGATCACTCAAGGCTGATACCAATGTGACTGATTCCTTCATTTCTGGCCAAAGCCCTGATCTGTTTCATAACGTCCGGGCTTTGTTTGCTTTTGCTGGTTTGATCCAGCACTTCTTCAATAAACGCTATCTGTTGCTGATATAGCTCATGCTGTTCAACATACTGTTGGAGCTCAATCCCTTTAAGCTCTTCAGCTTCTGTATACTTTATGAATTTACCAATGGTGCTCAGTGAGAGTGTCAGGGCACTGGCTGTCTCTGCAGCATCAGGCTCCATAGCACAGTTAACCGCACAAATCGTACTGATAACACTGTCGTAGGCTGGAATGGTGCCAAACATCTCCCACTTATCAAGATCAGGTACATTCGGTTCAAGTTTCTCCAGCAGACGCTCAAAGTTTTTGGCTGACTGGTAGCCTGCGACGTTATCCCAGAGCATATTCAGACAGTGTCGAACGTCTTCAGGGTGACCAAACTCTGTGAGTTCAGCAAACAGGGCAAAATTGGGCCAGCTTCTTTCACAGACGGCGGTTGTTAGCGTTATGAGCTTCCAGGCTGGAAGTTTATCAAGCTGACGCAGGAACTGAGCGTATTGTCTATGTGTGTTCAAAGTGAAATCTCAGGCCAGAATATCTGGACAGGGATTCTAGCGGTATTCCCCCTGGAAGGCACTGCTGAGAAGGAATTCTGGAGTCATAAAGTGCTGTAGCTATGCATTGTAGTCCGTTATCAGAGCTGCCACTTGAAATTAACGGTGAAGGAATCCAGATCATAATCGGAATTAAGTTCAATCATGGAATTATCAAACATACAAGTTTCTGCTTTGACATTGCTGCTGAATCGAACCTTGCCACAGTCTCCAAATTCGAACTCGGTTTTTTCCTTGATGAATTCCATACCTTCCTTGATGGGTCTGGCAACACCAATGTATTCGAGCCCCAGAAATGCAGCACTGGCAGCAGCCTGTTCAGCCAGCTTTTTGGGATCGGAAGCGGCCTTGTACACAAAAGCACTGACTTCTTTCTGATTGATTCCGGACTTTTCCCGAATAGACAACTCAGGCATTCTATTGACGCTTTTTGAGCGGTTGATGGTTCTGGTAGAGAAAGGGTCAATCATTGAAACATCATGCGAGTAAGCTGTACTGTAATGAGAAACTTCAGAAAGGTAATGAGCTTCTGAGTCCGACATTGCCAAAACTGGGAATAGAGTCATCACCAGGCATGACCCCCACTTGCAACATGCATTACAGCTGTTTAAAGACTTGCTTCCATCCATGGTGCTAATCCTTAGTAAGCGCCGAAAACACTTCCATCGAAATTATACTGCCAGTCTATACACCATGCTGGCAAGAGAAAGACCCTTGTAAAGTAAGTTAAGCATGCTCAGGCTAAGGTGCCTTGTATTTCCTGTTTAATATAGCGACATAATATATTTATGTTCTGTCATTATTATACTGTGAAATAATCGCTTCAGAATGGCCATGATGAACGGTGTAAAAAAGAAAATCACTTCGTAATCCATTCCTTGTTTATTGGGGCCACTAATAAGCTGTCTTTGTTTCCATTTATCTGGCTCTATCGGCTGTAGGTTGGTCATCTTGAGCCCGTTGCGGGCTCTTGATCATAAATGACAATGGTGTGTGTATGGGGTTTGTTGTTGAAGGCTGTTACCAGTGCACTGGCAGGCAGTGAACCAGAAGGGATGATCAGGCTCTATGCTCTGGACATGAATTTGCCTGTTTCCGTATTAATCTTGATAATTTCTCCAGTGCTCAGGTATTCCGGAACCTGAACTTCAAGGCCAGTACTCAGTCGTGCTGTTTTGGTACGAGCTGCTGCGGAAGCACCTTTAATAGCAGGAGATGTTTCAATGATTTCAAGAGCGATGGATGAAGGCAGCTCAATAGCCAGTAACTGACCATCCACCAGAAGAGCGGTCAGTCCTTCCATACCATCAGACATATAGGGAAGCTGTTCTGCAATGGTCCCTGAGTTAACGAGATATTGGCTGTAGTCCTCACTATCCATGAAGGTAAACTCATCACCTTCACGATACAGAAAGGAAACCATTCGGCGGAGTAAATCAACATCAGCAAACGGGTCGTCGCCCGTGCAGGTCATCTCCAGCTTCTGACCACCGGGAACGGAACTGAAACGAAACTTGTAGAGGGTTGAGGCACCGCGAGCGGATGGACTCTTGGTTTCATTCTGTCGGACTATGTAGTACTGATTTTCAATCTGAACAATCTGACCTTTCTTAAGATCTTTGGCGTAGGCCATTTATTTCAACCTCAGTTCAAAGGAGTGGGCAAATTCTATCACAGGACCGAAATTGCCTTGAGTTCGTTAATCGTTTTCACGGGATCTGAATGTTGGGGTGTCAATGCTGCCTCGGCAGTTTGTCAGATCGACCGTATTAGACGGGTTGTTATCCCCGGGCAGAGTGTCTTCTGAATACTCTGCAAACATGATCAGGTTCGAAGTTTGCTGTTCTTCAGGGCAGGTGTACTGCAAATCCATTACCTGCAAGTATCTGCCAAGCAAGCGGATATGCCCCGGGTAGCGTTGAATGCCGTTAGAGGTAAATTCAAAATTGAAATCTCTGGCAAGGTGCACCTGACCGTTTGGGCCTCGTTTGAAGCGAGTTGAATAACGAACTACAGTACCATCAAGAAACTGCAAGTTCATTTCCTTGCAGGCGCGCCTGCCATGGACGATAGCGATTTCTCTTGCTTTTGTTGTGTCAGCCCAGTACCAGACAAAAGCCGCCCCAAGTAGGATCCAGATGATAGTGTTCATGAGCGCATTTTATAGTCAGGAAAGGAAGAAAAGCTATGTCTTGTGCGCTTCTTTTACAAGTTGCCAGAAGCTGCAGAGTTTTTTTGAGTCTTCAATTGCAAATCAGTGCAGATGTCTTGGATTGCTGGCCTTACCAATGGGCTTTCCATCCCGATCAATGAGTTTCTCTCTGGCATCGACTCTGTAAATTCTTCGAAAGTATTCTGCTGTCAGGGCTTTCTTATCAGCAAACTGCCTGATGTCTACACCAACCCGGTTGAGGTATTCAAGCATGAAAATGGTATCGGGCACATCAGCCTCCAGTTATTGGCTCCACATAGTGATTCTCCACTACTCAGATAACCCATTCCGGATCCTGTTGAAATCCAAGTCTCAACGGAATTCCAAGTTAGAATAGCACCAGCATGTTTCGTTTTTTTGACTTGAGACATTCTTTTTCCGGCCTTTACAGAGCTTTACAGCCTCCTTATTGTTTCTTATCACTAAATCTCTGAGAGTCTCCTTTTCCTCGTCGCTTGGAGAGGGGCAGTTGATTGTTTGTAAATTTCCGGGTTTTGGTGATTTTATTTGTAGCATTGTTTTTTTTTGGTTTAATTTTCTGGATCAAGTATAAAATCAAAATATTTGACTGATAAAGGAG
>NZ_JAHHPS010000104.1:0-2982 GCF_024606275.1 Endozoicomonas sp. SESOKO4
TGTGAAAACCTCCAATGGAATGACCTGTGGGGTTATATTCAATGGCCGCTTTGCAACTCCCCCCCCCCCAACTTTTACCTCCACTATTCCCGGCTTCACTCCCGTCATTCGTGGGAGATACCGGGCCCCATAGTTCGGGCAATAGGAGACAGGTTGACTGAACTCATCTGGATGAGGCCAAAAATAACCAGCGCAATAAGGTCAATACGGGATGAATGCCAGCCAAGAGAGACTTTAAGATGCTTTGCCACTGAATCATGGAACTTTTTGATACCTTTTCGAGTCTGAATCTTAGGATCAATATAATTAAAGCGATGAATAATGAAGGGAGAATCGTATGCATCCAGCCGTAAACCTAAATGTTGAAAGGGTACTTAGCTCAGTCTCTGGTTCGTACAGTGAATGTAATCAACCGGGTAATTTTCAGGGTCGAGCCAGCTCCTGCGTCAGTGCTGGCAGCTTTGGCAACACACCTTCAGTTGCGGGAAAGCAGCCTCCACTCCCTTGGGATTATTCAGCGGCAGTTACACTGGCTGATCGAACGACGACCGAATGCAGCAATATATCCTCCCGGTTCGCACATGCAATGCCCACCCCAATGGTTACAGCGGAATATACCAGCCGTGCAACAGGTAACAGGGACAACGCTGAAACCGTCAGTGATTCACCATTCTGCTCAGAGGCTGACGGTGGATGGCGCGAACAACTCAAAAGATTATTAGATTCCTCACTTTTATACGGGGGTGGAATGCAACAGACCAGTGGACGAAAAGAACCTCTCAGTGAACTCAGTGAGAAAGCGCTGCTGAAAGCCATACTGCTTGCAAAAGATCTCTACCCGGAAATTAAGCCCGATGATGTTCGTTGTATCAACATTCGTCCTGGTTTCTTGCAGACTCGCAAGTATGAAGGATTGGTAAAAGACGCACTGAATGATTTCTTCAAAAACTCAACCCATGATTTTTCGCCTGTGAGTCCGGTGAGCGATCAACTGCAACGAGCCGAACAGCTGCTTCAACGTTTTGCCCAGACGAAATCTGGTCAAAGGCTTTACAGAAAAGCCGTTGCTAATAATATGGTAGCCCTTGAAAGTTTGTTGAGAGGAGCGGGTGTTGATATCAACCATCAAAGCCCTAAAAGTGGCAACACACCAATAATGGCAGCAGCCCTGGCAAATCGTTGGGCAATGGTTAGTTTACTGCTTGATGCAAAAGCCAGTGTGCATCAACAAAACAAATCTGATTATCATTTATTGGAGCTGATTTTTAATGCCTGGTTGGGTTATAAGATTACCGATGACCAGCAGCAGACATTTACTTTAAAAGCGCTGCGGAATCAGCCTGAAGCTCAGATTAAGTTGACTCGGAACGGGCAGACAAAGTTACTTGCCGTTTATGCCTTTCAATATGCAGTCATGAGAAAGTGTTGGTCATTTTGCAATGCTTTGTTGAAAGAAAATCCCCTTCTGGTCAGCGTTTTAAAACAATGCCAGACAGGTTCCAAGCTTATCATGGATGTAGTGACGAACTATCTTGACCCGGCAGCAGCAACGACGTATCTGGTGAATTTAAAAGATGCTAATGGGCGAGCACTTTTTAATCTCAACTGTAAGAATTTGATGGGTGAGACGCTCCTGATGCTGGCAATAAAAAAAGGTAATACCCATACCGTTAAGTCCCTTCTTAACGCCCCGGATATTCTGCGAAATATTAATGATAGCGTCGTCTGCCTATCGGAAAGACCCACTCATTGGACAGCATACACTTATGCTCACTACTACAGTGAGTACTATCAAAACCGCCATATCCTCAGAGAGCTAATGATGCACGGTGCAGAACATAGGCCTGCATCCAGGGTGAAAAAAAGGGAACCAGATAGTAGTAGCTATGGTCATTCCTACCATTTCGGTGGCTTCAGTTATGGCGATGATGGCGGTTGTTAGCCGAATTGTCGGAACATCAGGGGTCAGATCTTTAATCATTGCCTTGTACAGAGAAAGGTCTGACACCTGAGGTGCCTGCAAGCATCCGTTATGACTACCTTACATCACGTTGTACGTCGGTAATCGTAAGTTTCTGTCTCTCCTTTAATAAAGGGACGGCATCTACTTTGGTAGGTGCTCAGTATTGGAAGCTCGCTCCTTTAGGGGCGAGTAGTTCACCAGGGAGTCCGGGAAGGACATTTTAGACCCTACCCAGTAATTATAGTAACATTACTACAATTACCGATGAAACAGGACAGAGCTATGTCACAAATATACAGTTCCAGAGAGTTTAACCAAAAAACCAGCGAGGCAAAGAACTTAGCCGAAAAGAATCCAGTATTCATTAGAACAAGAGGTAAGACCACTCATGTTCTTTTGAATATCGAGGAGTATCAAAGGCTCAAGGGCGAAAAGAAAAACGTTCTGGAAATGCTATCTTCGCTTGGAAGCAAAGAAGAGTATTTCGAGTTCGAACCACCAAAACTTGGAAAGATAGACCTTAAGCCTGAGGAGTTTTGATGTGTATCTATTGGACACCAATGTGATTTCTGAGCTGAGAAAAGCAGAAGCAGGAAAGAGCGATATTGAGGTGCTTAGATGGCTATCAAATACTAGTTTTTCTGATCTATACATTTCATCCATTTCAATATTGGAGCTTGAAATCGGCATTCTTCAGATGGAGCGAAAAGACAAAAAGCAAGGAGCATCTTTGCGATCATGGATGGACAAAAAAATAAAGGTTGCTTTTGAGGACAGAGTTTTATCTTTCGATGGTAAATCTGCAGTCTGTGCTGCCGAATTTCATGTCCCTGACCCTAAATCTGAGAGAGATGCAATGATTGCCGGCATAGCTAAGACAAATCAAATGCTGGTTGTGACTAGAAATGTCACCGATTTTTCAATGGTAAGAACCTTAAATCCTTGGGACTCAGGACAACATATTTTGACCCCATATCCATAAATATGTTTCTCGTACTGATCAATAATATCACCAATGA
>NZ_JAHHPS010000014.1:0-1117 GCF_024606275.1 Endozoicomonas sp. SESOKO4
GTCCATTACGGTAGGCGGTCAAACCGAGGATGCTTGGGGACAAGCCTGCCTGCAGGAAGACGGTTCCTGGAAAATCATAAACTGATCTCTACCCTGGCCGGCTTGCTGGCCAGGCACTCCTGACAACGTAGCACACACAATAAACCAGAAAGGTAGAAGTATGAGTAAGCATGATACGCATGCGATCAACTTCAGAACTGTTAGAAAACCTGCGATTATCCATTGCTCTTCAATAGCTCAGTGATTCTCGCCTTGTTATCTTCGCTGACAGTCAACACATGTCGGCTATCGGCGCTGAAAGCAGCTGAAATGACGTCTCTATCGTGTTGAATGGTGGCTTTTTCCAGCCATGACCCATCGGCCTTCCGACCACAAATTTTCGCCTTACCATCCACACTGGCGGTGACCATATGACCACTATCGGCACTGAAGCTAGCTGAGAGGACGATGTGCTCATGGGTAATGCTGGCTTCTTCCTGCCATGATCCATCGGCCTGCAGGCCAGTGATTTTTGCCGTGTCATCTTCACTGGTGGTCACCACATAATGGCAATTGGCACTGAAGTTGGCTGAGGTGAGTTCGCTGTTGTGGGAAATGCAGACTTTTTCTTTCCATGACGCGCCCTCCCGACTATAGATTTTCGCCTTGCCATCCCAACTGCCGGTCAACACATGGCGACAATCGGCGCTGAAGTTGGCTGAGCAGTAAGCCTCAACATGATGAATCGAGATTATTTGTTTACATGATCCATCAGCCTGCAGGTCACAGATTTTCGCTGTGTTATCGAAACTGGCGGTTAACAGGTGGCAGCTATCAGCACTGAAACTGACCCGGTTGATTACGTTTTTGTGTTGAATGGTGAATTTTTCTACCCATGATCCAGCGACCCCCTGAGCATAGATTTTTACAGCATAATCTGTACCGCAGAGCGCCAGAAAATGGCCATTGGGGCTGAGCATGGCCGAATTGACCGGACTAACAAGGTTAATAATCTCCTCTGACTCCCATGACCCATCGTCCCTCTGAACAAAGATTTTCACCGTATAAAAACTGGCCGTCATCACACGGCGGCCATCAACGCTGAAGGTAGCAGAATTGAGCTGACCAGTATGGGAAA
>NZ_JAHHPS010000105.1:0-7749 GCF_024606275.1 Endozoicomonas sp. SESOKO4
ATTCAGAGACTGGCTGACCATGTCTGGCAGTAGTTGAGTGGTCTCGCAACCCTGTTGAACCGTACGGTAGACAAGCCAGGCGCCTTTATCGGTTGTCAGCGTTTCCAACTGATCGACTGAAACGCCGTTAGAACGGGCAAAACCTTCGGCTGCTTTAGTGGCCTTGCCTTCTCTGTCAAAGGCGGCTTTTACCGCGGGGCCGCGGCGCTCAAGCTGCTGATCAGGTTGTGCAGTATCCAGACCCTTGATCAGCAAAGCCAGACGACGAGGTGCGGCAAAGGCTTCAAAGCTGTCAAAAGACAGTTGAGCGTTCTTCAGGCGATCCAGGATGCCATGAGTGAATGCATTGGAAAGGCTTTTCAGCGCTTTCGGGGGTAGTTCTTCTGTTCCCAGCTCGACCAGGAAATCTTTCTGGCTCATTACTTCTTCTCCTGTGTCTTGCTGTCTTCCAGACTGGCCAGAACTTCTGTACGGATATCGTCACTGGCCAGTGGGAAGCCGAGATGAAGGCGAGTATCAAAGTAGGCTTTGGCTACGGCTCTGGCCAGGGTTCTGACTCGCAGAATAAAGCGCTGACGCTCTGTCACCGAGATGGCGTGACGGGCGTCCAGTAGGTTGAAGGTATGAGAAGCTTTCAGGACATACTCATAAGCAGGCAGAGGCAGGCCCGCTTCAACCAGACGCCTGGATTCGGCTTCATAAAAATCGAATTGATGGAACAGTTCCTGAGTGTCAGCGTGTTCAAAGTTGAAAGTAGACATCTCTACTTCCTGCTGGTGGAAAACATCGCCGTATGACACTGTGCCCTGTGGACCTTCAGTCCAAATCAGGTCGTATACGTTGTCAACACCCTGAATATACATGGCCAGACGCTCAAGGCCGTATGTGATTTCGCCAGTGACCGGATAGCACTCAATACCACCTACCTGTTGGAAGTAGGTGAATTGAGTGACTTCCATGCCATTCATCCAGACTTCCCAGCCCAGACCCCAGGCACCCAGTGTTGGGGATTCCCAGTTGTCTTCTACAAAGCGAAGGTCATGCACCAGTGGGTCGATGCCCAGCTCCCTGAGGGAATCCAGGTAAAGTTCCTGAATGTTATCCGGAGAGGGTTTCATCACCACTTGGAACTGATAGTAGTGCTGTAGGCGGTTTGGGTTTTCACCATAGCGTCCATCGGTTGGACGGCGGCTGGGCTGCACGTAGGCAGAGTTCCAGTTTTCAGGACCTATTGCGCGAAGGAAGGTCGCTGGATGGAAGGTGCCTGCGCCCACTTCCATGTCCAGTGGCTGCATAATGACACAGCCCTGGCGAGCCCAGAACTGCTGAAGGGCCAAGATAAGGCCCTGGAATGTCTTGATATCAGGCGTGCTTTGAGAAGTCACAGTACTACCTCATGGAGGCTCAAAATTAGGCTTTATTCCTCTATCCCGGCTGCCAATAGCCTCGACAATTCAGGGAGCTGACGCTTCTGGTTCAACCTCCATGACGACCCGGGTGCTTGCAATGCCACTGAAAGCCTGAGCGTGAAACGGCTCATTTGTGCATTAAGTGTCATTTTCTGGAAACAGCAGCGGATTATAACGTTTTGGTTCTGGAGCGGATACCGTTGTATCCCTCTGGAAATGTGGTCGTTGTGTATAACAGAGCAACAATATCCTCAAAACTCTATGGGGCAGGATCATGGAGTTCTGATGAAGGTGTGGATAAGTTGTTGATAGCTGTGAATAACTTTTCTATTCTCAGTATTTCCAGAATGTGGGTGTAAACAATACCAGCAGTGTGAAGATTTCCAGACGACCCAGCAGCATGGCAAAACAGAGAATCCATTTCGCTGTATCGGGAAGAGCGCTGTAATTTTCGGCGGCTTCACCCAGGGCGGGGCCCAGGTTGTTCATGCTGGACGCTACGGTAGAAAAAGCAGTGGTCAGGTCAACGCCCGTGGCCATTACGGCCAGAATCATGACAGCAAACAGAAATACATAGGTGGCAAAGAATCCCCAGACAGCCTCACCGACTCGACTATGAACGGCCTTGCCACCCAGTTTGATGGTGTAAACAGCATTGGGATGAACCAAACGACGAAGTTCTCTTACCCCCTGTTTGAAGATCAGCAGCACACGAATCACCTTCATGCCACGTGCCGTTGAGCCGGCACATCCCCCGGCAAAGCTGGTCATAAAGAGAAGAAGTGGCAGGAATGTTGGCCAGGCTGAGAAACCGCTGGTGGCATAACCGGTGGTCGTGGCAACAGAAACGACTTCGAAAATACCGTGATCCAGTGAGTTTGCCAGATCATAAGTGCCGGAGAAATAGAGACCTGCCACCGTAATTAATGAGACCACCAGAAGGATCAGCAAATAAGTGCGAACCTCGGGGTCTCTCCAGTAGTGATAGGTGGATTTATTACGCCAGGCGAAAAAGTGAAGCGCAAAGTTAATACCGGCTACCAGCATAAAGAAGGTGGCAGTGGCATTAATCAGTGGTGATTCAAAATAGCCAATGCTGGCATCGTGGGTTGAGAAACCACCAATGGCTACGGTGGAAAAGCTGTGGCTGACGGCATCAAAAAGATTCATACCTGCCAGCCAGTAACCCAGCGCACATATTGCTGTCAGTGTCAGGTAGAGCAGCCATAGTGCTTTCGCTGTTTCCTTGATTCGGGGTGTCAGCTTGTTGTCCTTTATGGGGCCCGGTGTTTCTGTCCGATAAAGTTGCATACCTCCGACCCCCAGCATAGGCATGATAGCCACTGCCAGAACAATGATACCCATGCCCCCCAGCCACTTAAGTTGCTGACGGTAAAAGAGGATTGATTTAGGCAGATGATCAATGCCCGTCAGTATCGTAGCGCCAGTGGTGGTGAGGCCCGACATGGACTCGAATACAGCGTCCGTCACACTGAGGCCCGGGTCTTCCATCAGTAAGAGTGGCAGGGAACCCATGCCTCCCAAAACGACCCAGAAAAGGACGGTGATGATAAAGCCTTCGCGGGGGCGTAAATCTGATTTGATTTTTCTGAAAGGAAACCAGAGTAACAAACCGATGAGAAACGTCAGGAAAAAAGTATATAAAAACAGTGAAATTTCAGTTTCCCCATAAATCATCGCCACCGCCAGAGGCGGAAGGCTGGAGAAGCTGAATAGCATCAAAAGAATGCCCAAGACAGGCAAAACGACAGAAAACTGCATAAGACCCTGTTTTTCTGGTTATACAGACAGCGGCCATGCTGTCTGATTCAATGATTAAGTGCGCAAGACCAGCACGACTGCATCGTTTAAAAAAAGCCCAGTCCAACCTGAAAGAGCTGTTCTACTTCGTGAATACGTTTTTTGTTGGTCAGAAACAGAATGATATGATCTCCTGACTCTATACGGGTAGTGTCGTGTGCAATTAACACTTCATCGTTTCTGACTATGGCCCCAATGGTTGTTCCGGGAGGTAGCTCGATCTGCTGAACCGTTTTACCGACGACTCTGGATGAATGTTCGTCGCCATGAGCAATGGCTTCAATGGCTTCTGCTGCGCCTCGACGGAGAGAGTGAACGTTAACAACGTCCCCTCTTCGTACGTGTTTCAGAAGACTGCCGATAGTGGCCTGCTGCGGGGAAATCGCAATATCTATTTCACCTCCCTGAACCAGATCAACGTAGGCAGGATTATTAATCAGAGCCATTACTTTACGGGCACCAAGACGTTTGGCCAGCATAGCGGCCATGACGTTAGCTTCATCATCGTTGGTCAGGGCACAAAAGACATCTGTCTCTTCAATGTTTTCAGAAATCAGCAGTTCTTTATCGGAGGCATTGCCGTTGAAAACCATGGCTTTGATCAGGGTCTCGGACAGGAACTGACAGCGCTCCATATTCTGTTCAATGATTTTCACCTTGAAATCATTTTCAGCCGATTGGGCGAGGCGCAGACCAATGTTACCACCGCCGGCAATAATGATGCGTTTGTAATCATCATCGAGCCTCTGAAGTTCACTCATGACAGCCCGGATATGACAGCGGTCAGCGATGAAGAAGACCTCATCATCGGCCTCAATCACCGTTGTACCTTTGGGCATGATGGCCTTGCCGCGGCGGAAAATCGCAGCCACACGGGTGTCAACGCTGGGCATATGTTCACGCAGGTAGCGTAATTCCTGGCCAACCAATGGACCGCCATAATAGGCTTTCATAGCCACCAGTTGGGCGCGGCCATTGGCAAAGTCCAGAACCTGAAGTGCTCCGGGACGTTCAAGAAGGCGTCGAATGTAGTTGGTGACGACTTGCTCCGGGCTGATCAATACATCGATGGGCAGAGCATCATCGCCAAACAGGTTTTCCTTGTTCAGGTACGCCGCCTGACGAATACGGGCAATCTTGGAAGGTGTGTGAAACAGGGTGTAGGCGATCTGGCAGGCCACCATGTTCACTTCATCGCTGTTAGTTACCGCTACCAGCATGTCAGCATCATCAGCACCGGCCTGTTTGAGTACAGAGGGGAATGAGGCCATACCCTGGATGGTCCGGATATCAATACGATCCTGTAGCTCCCTGAGAAGCTCGCCGTTGGCATCCACTACCGTGATGTCGTTCTCTTCATTGGCCAGGTTTTCTGCCAGAGTTCCACCTACTTGTCCGGCACCGAGAATGATGATTTTCATAGACTTTCCTGATGGCTTTTTATTATCAGAGAGCTTTCAATAGGCTGAGAGCTCTCACCAGGCTGAGGGCTCTCAATGGTCACGTCAGAATCACCGCGTACTTTTTTCAGCAGACTATAGAAAAAGCCGTCTCCTGAACCAGGCAGAATTTGTCGCCCAAAGCCGGTATCCAGTCCCCATTCTCCGGGAAGGGGTTGCAGTGCTGCGTCTACTTGTCGTTCGAGGAAAACGGCAATTTGTTTGCTGTTTTCAGCCGGCATTATGGAACAAGTCGCGTAGAGCAGTGTGCCACCGGGCTTTAGCAATGACCATAGGGTATTAAGGATTTTGCCTTGTAGCTCGGCCAATGCATCAATATCCTCGGGTTTGCGAAGCAGTTTAATATCCGGGTGGCGGCGGATTACGCCGGTAGCTGAGCAGGGAGCGTCCAGCAGAATATGATCGTAACTCTGTCCGTTCCACCATTGATCAGGCTGAGTACTGTCACCGGTCAGGAGTTGGGCTTTCAGGCCAATGCGATCCAGATTTTCCTGAACACGAGTCAGTCGCTTCTCATCTATGTCCAGGGCATCCAGTTCAATACCCGGAAACATTTCCAGCAATTGGCAGGTTTTTCCTCCCGGGGCGCAGCAGGCATCGAGAACCTTGTCGCCTTCTTTGATGGGCAACAGGTTTCCGGAAAGCTGGGCGGATTCATCCTGAACACTGACCACACCTTCAGAAAAGCCGGGCAGATGTTCTACCGGGAGAGCCCGTGTGAGGGTGATTGCCTGGGGAGACACCAGAGAAGATGAAGCCTGGATACAGTTATCCAGCAATTTTTTCAGGTAACGATCACGCTTTAAATGCTGCTCATTAACCCGCAGGGTCATGGGAGGAGACTGATTGTTGGCCCGGGCTATAGCCTGCCAATGATCAGGCCATGCTTTACGGATCTTGCCGATCAGCCACTGTGGGTGAGCGGTGAGACAAATATCGTTGGAATCGGACAGTGCATTGAGCGCATCTTCCTGACGCTGTGCAGAACGCAGAACGCCATTCACAAGACCCCTGGCCCAGGCTTTACCCATCATACGGGTGACCTGGACCGTTTCTCCGATAGCGGCGTGTGCTGGAATGCGCGTATAGAAAAGTTGGTAGAGCCCCACCAGAATCAGGCTGTGAATGGTCTGCTCTTTTGATTTCAGCGGTTTGTCCATAAGGGCACTGAGCCAGTTATCCAGACGAAAATAGTAACGCAGCGTGCCGTAGCTCAGCTCTGCCAGAAGGGGTTGATCTTTCTGGCGCAGACCCTCCTGATATTCAGGTAGAACCTGACTCAGGGATTCACCGGAAGCAACACGGCTAATCACTTTGGCTGCTGCCAGTCGAACGGAAGATTGTTTGGCCATTAGTTGAATTTTGTCCCGGGTATAAACATATCCCTGCGGCTGTTGAGCAGGTCCTGAACGGGCATGGCACGACTGCCAGATAACTGTACATTAGTCAGACGGAGTATGCCTTTTGCACAGGCAATATCCAGACCTGATTTGTCAGCCTTAATCAGAGTGCCGGGTGTTTCAGCGTGGTTTTCTTCAACCCGTTCTGCCTCCCAGACCCGAATGGCGATCCCTTCCAACTCGGTTGTCGCTACTGGCCAAGGGTTAAATGCCCGTATCAGGCAGTCAAGATTAGCTGCTGTTTTGTGCCAATCAATGCGGGCTTCTTCCTTAGTCATTTTGTGGGCGTAACTGGTATAACGGTCATCCTGCTTTTCCGCAGTAATAGTGCCTTCAGCGATAGCATTAATGGCTTCGATCAGGGCCGGCTGGCCTACTTCGATCAGGCGGTCATGCAAATTGGAAGATGTGTCTGTTTTGTGAATCGGGCAGTGGGCTTTAATCAGCATATCGCCAGTATCCAGGCCTTCATCCATCTGCATAATGGTGACTCCGGACTCTTCGTCTCCGGCCGCAATGGCCCTCTGGATAGGGGCTGCACCGCGCCAGCGCGGCAGAATCGATCCATGCACATTGATGCAGCCAAAGGTTGGAATATCCAGAACACTCTTCGGAAGTATGAGACCATAGGCTACTACAATCATCAGATCTGGCTTGAGTGCGGCGAGCTGTTCACGGGCAGCTTCATCTTTTTTCAGAGACAGTGGCTGGAACACTGGGATATTATGTTGCAGCGCCAGCGCTTTCACCGGGCTGGGCTTCAGTTTTCTGCCCCGTCCCGCCGGTCTGTCTGGCTGGGTGTATACGGCAATGACTTCATGCTGACTGTCTATGACCGCTTGACTGTCCAGAACCGCTTGAAGGTGGGCGCTGGCAAAATCCGGAGTACCGGCAAAGACAATACGAAGGCTTTTCATTGGGTTTTCTACAAGCTCGACAGAACGATAGGGTTGGCGGCGATGATAGATAAAGTAAGGGGCTGAGTAAAATCTGAGTCCCCCCGGAACTCATCTTCCGGGAGGTCTTCAGAAGCATTAAGCCATAGCAAGGCGCTTGTTTTTCACCAGTTTTTTGCGAATACGTTCCTGTTTCAGGCGCGACAGATAATCCACGAACAGTTTGCCATTCAAGTGATCCATCTCATGCTGTACGCAGACAGCAGGCAGGCCATCGAGATCTTTTGAGTATGGGTTTCCGTCTCTGTCCAGGGCAGTCAAACGGACTTGAGCCGGACGATCCAGCAGCTCGAAAAATCCCGGGATGGACAGACAGCCTTCAGAGAGATCCGTTAATTCGTCGGTCAGAGGTTCGAACGTTGGATTGATCAGAACCATTGGCTCGTTGCCATCATCGGAAAAGTCCATCACGACAATGCGCAGATGGATATCGACCTGAGTGGCTGCCAGACCAACGCCCCCGGATTTGTACATGGTTTCAAGCATGTCATCGATTATTTTACGAATATCGTCGTTTACTTCAGCCACGGGCTCGGCAATGGTGCGAAGTCTTTCGTCAGGGTATTGAAGGATTTCCAGAAGCGCCATGGGTATTCTCAAGCTACTTTGTTTGATTAGAAGGTAATTTTAAATTTCTTTTTGGTATATAGATAGTTTTAAGTGCGAACGTTCCATTTTTAAGTATTTATTTACGGTCAGGTGC
>NZ_JAHHPS010000106.1:0-2609 GCF_024606275.1 Endozoicomonas sp. SESOKO4
AGACTGAACTCACTTTCTGACTGGCTTTTGACCAAGGATGCCAGAGAATTGAGCTGTTCCAGAACAAACTGATCTTGCCGTTTCTGGTAGAACCCCAGACTATAGTCCTTCACCAACCAAAGCGCTGATCCGCACAGTATCAGGACAATAGCCGTATGCAGTAAGGTGTAACGTAGCAGTGAGGATCTTTGTAACCGACCCAGAGGGTTAAGCCGGCTCACGGAGAACATAACCCGCTCCTCTCACGGTCTGAATCAGGGCTACCCCTCCGGCAGAATCCAGCTTTTTCCTCAATTTAGCGACATGCACATCAATAATGTTGCTGCCCGGATCAAAGTGATAATCCCACACGGATTCAAACAGCATGGTTCTGGAGATCACCTGACCTTTATGCTCAAGAAGAAAGCGCAGAAGTTGGAACTCTCTCGGCTGAAGATTGACTTCCATCTGGTTTTTGATTACACGCCTGGACAATAAATCCACTTCAAGAAGGTCTAGCCAGAGGGTATTTTCAGGAAGCACCATATCGGTCTGTATGCGGGTGATGCAGTACTGCTCGGTATCACGGTGATAAGCGTTGATCATAAATACAGACCCTGATAGCAATTCTGGTTTCCGGCGTCTGTTGGACTTAAGCTTTCAAATTGTCTCAAATCCATCAGGCCCATTAGGGAAGGGTCGCTCTATTGTACAGATAGATGCACCTTAGTCCAGCCATGATCCGGGTCTGAGAGGCAATAGAATTATCCATCAAAGTACAGTCGCAGGTCTTGTTAGACTTTTTACCGGGCAGGAACATCGGGACAGTTCTGCTCAGCAGGCTCTAAAGTCATCATTACCAGTCGATGTTAATTCAAGGGGCTGATCTTGGGTAGAAGGGGTGACATAGTAATTGGCAACCCTCAACCGTTTTAAACTCCCGGCTTTCAGCACCATCATCGGATAATATCCCGAAGGGTTACTTTTGTAATTTTAATCAGAAGCTCTAAAGTGGTTAATCCATTGTAAAAAGATGCTTTTTATTGAGAAGGACTCTGAATATAACAACGCTTAGTCAGCCATTCCGCATGAGTCATGGACGTTGCAGAGAAAATAAAAGGACAGCTGAAAATTAAAATCATTCCTTTAGACTTTAGACTTTAGACCATCTTCATCTATACCGGACCGCTGAGATGGGGAAGCAATCGGTTTGCCGCCCCGGGTAAAGTTAATCTGAATTCTAAGAAGTCGCTGGTGGTCTTTTCAATAAGATCGTTAACGGCTTCCTATAGTTTGGTCTCGCGAGTGTCTGTATCCGAAGGCTCGAAAGAGGTCTGCCTGCTGATGGGACAGATTTCTATTTGGTATGGGCCAGACCATTGCTGATTTCGATTATCGAACCAGGTTTTTAGCTGGTCGGCATTCACTGCTTTCGACGTCCAGATGTTAAAGCTCACCGTCTGGCTGGTTTCCCCCAGACTGTACGACACCAGATCATACCCTCCTGTGTATTGCAGCATGAGCCTTATCTGCTGCAATCTGTCGATGTCCAATATGCTTGAGTCCGAGTCAAAGGTGAAACTCACCTGAAACTGGTTTGTAAAGCGAGTGTGGCTGAAAAATAAGGCAGCAAGAGCCGAGCCGAAAAGTCCAGAGGTCAGGCATCCGGCTCCAAATTTAGTCATTCCTGCACCAAACCCGGCACCGGAACTTATTCCTGTTATACACAGAGCACCCAGAACCGCATACTTTCCACGGGACCACGACGGATTTACTACGGAGTCACATACCTGGTTACCACCACATGAGCACTGCATCAGACAGTTGTGCTCTAGCGCTTCCGGGTCACTTACAAAAATGCCACATCGAGGATATGGCTGGCAGGCATACATTTCGTCAGCTTCCATAGCAACCAGACTGGCGAATAAGCGGACAAGCGTCTGCAGCTGATTTGATGGAATATGAATGACCGGAACACTTGCAGCACTCTCTATTCTTTCCAGGAAAGCAGTAACTGTGGCAGTCCCGGTTGGCAGTTTGGAGACAGAATGTTTCGAAACAGCAGCGGGTTGAGAGGTTAAGGGTCGATCAGAAGCACGGGAGGGCGCTGTAGCTGACGAAGATGCACTGTACGAAATTGAAGCCTCTTCTCGATTTTTTGAAAGTGAGACAGGTTTTCATATTCGTTCTATTTTCCCCCATCAGGCGGGTCAGGAGTTTCGCAGCATCAACGTTGCTTTCAACCTTCGTGACGACCAGCTGGTTACACTTCAGGATGAACCTACTGCCCTTTTCCGATTAATGAGGAACTATCTGAAACTTCAACACATCAAGGCACGAACACCGATCGATATCTTGATCGCTTTGTTTGATACTAAAGTTCAGTTTCTGGCTGACACTCTGGAAGAAGTTTACGAGAATCTCGAAGCCACCAGTCAGCATGCTCTTTCTGATGATGACACTGACGTCGATGACCTGTTGAAAAATATTACCCTGCAGGAAGATATAAACGGCAAAGTTCGTCTTAATCTGCTGGACAGCCAGCGCTGCCTTGGATACATCCTGAAAAACTGCCGTCACAAGCTGGATGACGGACAGGTCGACCAGGTACGAGACATTCTGCGTGATAT
>NZ_JAHHPS010000107.1:0-1824 GCF_024606275.1 Endozoicomonas sp. SESOKO4
GGCGCTGAAATGGACGATTTTGCTCTGGTTTCGAATGGTGGCTTTTTCCATCCATGATCCATTGACTCTCTTGTCATAGATTTTAACAGTGAGACGTTCATCCCGGATCGCCAGAAGACTCTCATCGACACTGAGCTTGGCATTAGCGACCGGACAGGTATGGTAAATAGTGTCCTCTAATTCCCATGATCCATTGTCCCCCTCAGCAAAGATTTTCACCGTGTGATCTGGATTGGCAGTCACCAGACGGCTGCCGTCAATACTGAAGGTAACTGAATTGACTTTGGGAACATGGGGAACGGTGGCTTTTACTCCCCATGTTCCATTGTCTGACTGACTATAGATATTGAATGTCTTATCATAAAAGGTGGCTAACACATAACAGCCATCAGAGCTAAAGCTGGCCGACCTGACTGAACGACTATGGATAATAGTGTCTTTTTCTGCCCAGTTTCCACCACTCTCCTGTTCATAGATTTTCAACGCCCTATCTAAACTGGCGGTCACTACACGACGGCTGTCGGCACTGAAGCTGGCTGTGTTGACACCGAAATTATGGGTGATTTCGGCTTTTTTTGTCAGCTTGAATGTTTTACATTGAGACATCAGTTTACTGTTGGTGAACAGGAGCTGAGGATGAAAAAAAGTACTTTGTTGTTGTTTTAAAAGTGACTCGATAGTGTCCTTATTTGCAAACGGCTTCAACCAATCACAGAGTTGTTGTGTATCTTTAGTCGTAATCATCGCCTGTAGTTGATATTGGTGTGGTGAAGGAAACCGGCGATACCATGCTCTTTCCATCGCTTTATCATTTTTAACAAAATCGCGAAGATACCTGCATACCTTTGCTAAACGGGTAATCTCGCGAAAACCCAAATAGCGAATAATTATTGATTTTGTTTCGTCGGGCAAACAGAGGAATGGAGATTGATTTTGGTGATATACAATAACGTCCCTGCCTGCACAGTCACCCGTTGCTGCTTCCTCCATTCGAGGTTGCTTCGTTGGCAGGGGTGAAGCGTCATCGCTGGAATGGTTGTTCAGAGGGTTCATGCCTGGCTCCTCCAGAGCTTCAAAGTCAGTGTTTATCCTCGCTCAGAGAGGACATTCAAAATTGATTCAAGTGATTAGACTGGGTTTTATGATGAAAGTTCATAAAATTGAGGTCAGCCTCCCAGGCAACAAAAGAGCCCTGATCCATACGCTCATTCAACCATCAATTCTTCTTGCGTAGTTCAGTGATTCTCACCTTGTTATCTTGACTGACGATCACCACATTTCGGCTATCGGCGCTGAAGCTGGCTGCGGTGAATCCTGTCTTTTGTTGAATGGCGGCTTTTTGCAGCCATGAGCCATTGGCCTCCAGGCCATAAATGTTTACGACACCATCAACACTGGCGGTCACCAGATGGCAAGCATCAGCACTGAAGCTGGCCGAGAGAACCTTATCCTGGTGGACAATGTTGGCTTTTAGTTTCCATGAGCCATCGGTCTGCAGGCTACTGATTTTCGCCGTGTTATCATCACTGGCGGTCACCACATGCTGGCAATCGGCACTGAAGTTTGCTGAGGTGACCATTTTATCGTGTTCAATGCAGGCTTTTTCTTCCCATGATCCAGCATTCTGGCTATGGATTTTCGCCTTATGATCTTCGCTGGCGGTCACCACATGGAGGCAGTCGGCGCTGAAATTGGCTGATTTGATCAAGGCATCATGTTTAATTACGCCCATTTTTTTCCATGATCCATCAGCCTGCAGATCACAGATTATCGCTCTGTGAGCAAAAGTGGTGATGACCAGATGGCAGCTATCGGCACTGAAGT